>DSCM01000100.1 GCA_011049115.1 Pseudomonadota bacterium | reverse complement strand
GCGATACCACGGGACCCGAGGACCATCTCTCTGGTTGTGCCTGATGGCACCTGGAGTCAGTCGGCCCGGATGGGGAAAAGACTTCCCGGTATCGAGCACGCCGAAATGGTGCGCTTGCCGGAAGGTCGCAGGTCGGAATGGCGAATTCGCAGGGAAGTCCATGCTTACGGTTTGTCAACCTTCGAGGCCATCGCCAGAGCTCTTGGTATTATCGAATCGACAGCCGTGCAGGAGGGCATGGAATCCTTGTTTCGCCTGATGGTTTGCAACACCTTGACCGCGCGGGGCCGAAAAAACGGTGTGTTCATGGACGTTATTCCTCCCCTGAATTGAAATTCCGGGTTAACAACGGGGGCGACCAGCTGGTCTCTAGTCGGCCATCGTGATCGGTCTTGACTTTCCATCTGTATGGCTGCGGAAGCGGTCTCAAGATGTTATTTTGTGCGGTTGATTTTAACGTAGAATGTTCTCGTGATATCTAGCGGTTGCTGAAGTTTGCGAAGATCTCCCGCATCTCAGGGAAATTGTTGATACTTAAAATGGCCTTGTCCTGGACCGGTCATAGTCTTGGCCTGGGCCCTGGTATTCCTCGAGCGGAAACGGGTTGACGTGGCCCTGGGTATGCCAGTAGGGCGGATCGAAATAAAAGAAGGTGTAAGGCCGGTCGTACTTGGCCACGCAGTCCAGGAATTCGGCCTGAAAAACAAAAAAGGGGTTACAGACTGAAATCTGTAACCCCTTAAAATTGTTTGGTAGCGGGGGCTGGATTTGAACCAACGACCTCCGGGTTATGAGCCCGACGAGCTACCTGGCTGCTCTACCCCGCAACATGTTCCCGACGGTTAGCTTGCGTCAGAAGGATTGACTGTCTAACAGCTTCACGGCGATATGTCAAGTAGAAAATATGTTTTTGCCGTAGCGGCCGCGTTTCTCAGGCTTTGGTTGCAATTAGCTTTCTTAAAGGTTATTATATCACGGTCTGCTTGGGTTGAAAATTAAGTTGAAAGGTCATGTTTGTCTGCATGCGGATCTGTTCCCGTTATCTTTTACAGGAGATGCTGGGGCTTTTTTTTCTGAGCCTGCTGGCCCTGCTTTCCATCTATCTGCTGGTTGACTTTTTTTCCAAGGTTGACAATGCCCTGGAGAATCAGGCCGGCATTTTTCCGTTGCTGCTTTTTTTGCTCAATCAGATACCTTTCATTGTGGGTAAATTTATTCCCCTGGCCCTATTGTTGGCAACCATGCTGGCCTTGGGAGGTATGGCTCAGCATAACGAGATTGTCGCCCTGCAGGCGGGTGGCATCGGCATGGCCCGGCTGACCGCTCCCTTGGCGGCCGCCGGTCTGGTGCTGGCCTTGCTTACGTTTTTCATCAATGACCATGTCGTGCCGGTTACCAGCCTGCAGGCGGATTATCTGGAAACGGTTGTCATCAAGGGGAAAAAAGAGAAGAATCTTTACAATCTTAAGAGCTTATGGTATGTCAGCAAGTCCGCTATCTACTATTTCGAAGGGCTCGATCCGGAAAAAAGAACCATCGAGCGGGCTCTGCTGTATAATTTTTCCGAGGATCGACGTCTACGGCGACGTCTCGATATCGAGAAGCTTTCTTACCATGAAACGGAGCATAGATGGGTCGGTGAGCTGGTTTTTATACGTGATTTTTATTTTCGGGACGGTTTTACGGACTTTGCCGGATTTGAGCGGGCCGATAATCTTGAGATAGTTTTAAGCGAGTCCTTTGCCGATTTTATGGTGCCCCGCAAGGAGCCCGACCGCATGTCGCTGTCGGAACTCAGCCGCTATGTAAGCAAAGCCAAGAATGCCGGCCTTGCCTATATGGAGTATACGGTGGAAATCTATAATCGGATTTTTTATCCCGTTTCCTGTTTGTTGATGGTTTTGCTGGCGGTACCCTTTTCCCTGGCGTCACGGCGTCACGGCGGCGCGGCGCGGGGCATAGCCATCAGTCTGGGGCTGGGCTTCTCCTTCTGGATCACTCTGTCGTTGTCGCTGGCTCTGGGGCAGGGACGCCTGTTGAGCCCCTTGAGCGCGGCCGCGCTGCCCTATCTGGTCTATGGTCTTTTTGCCCTTTTCATGTTTCGGCGGAGCCTTGCCTGAGACATCGACGAGCGTTCGTTGCTGAAAAAATTGTAACTATTCAGCGTCGTTTGCCGCGAAAATCAAGAAGATTGGAGATCTGACTTGATTTCGGCAGGAAATCGGGATCGTGTCCCCGGATTTTCCGGGTTGGCTGAATAGCCTTCCAGGGCTGCTACGCGGTTACAGATGTGAAAATAATCAGCTTTTGAACTGGCTTACTTGTAAATTGAAATGATTTAATCTTTGACTGGAGATATAAATGTCCATACCGCAGGAAACCCAGGATTTGTTGAAAGAAATGCAGGAAACTGTTGATACCTACAGGGGGTATCTTTGATCTGGCTGAAATGCGGGAGAGAGTCAGCGAAATTGAGGAAATAAGTACCGGCGAAAATTTCTGGAACGACGCGGCCAAAGCTCGCGAGGTTCTTCAGGAAGGGACCCGGCTGAGTCGGGAAATCAATCGCTGGCAGGCAATTGAAAGCGGTCTCGAAGAGGTGATGTTGCTGGCCGGGATGCTGCATGAAGAAAACGATCCCGAGAGTCTGGCGGAACTTCGGGTTAGGCTTGCCCGGCTTGAACAGGACCTGACCATGGTGCGCCTGGAAAAAATGATGTCCGGCGAGCATGATGACGGTAACGCGATTGTCAGTATCAACGCCGGCGCCGGCGGCACTGAAGCCCAGGATTGGGTTGAAATGCTGCTGCGAATGTATTTGCGCTGGGCTGAGAAACGGGGCTGGAAGACCGGGATTGTCGATATCCTGTCGATGGATGAGGGCGGTATCAAAAGCGTTACCTTTACCGTCAGTGGAGATCACGCTTACGGAAATTTTCGTTCGGAGACCGGCATTCATCGGCTGGTTCGCATTTCTCCTTTTGATGCCGGCAAACGGCGACATACCTCTTTCGCGTCGGTTTATGTTTGCCCCGAGATTGATGACGACGTTGAAGTCGAAATTAACGACAGCGATCTGCGGGTCGATACGTACCGGGCCAGCGGGGCCGGAGGACAGCATGTCAATAAAACCGATTCCGCGGTGCGCATCACTCATCAGCCGACCGGAATTGTGGTTCAGTGTCAGAATGAGCGTTCTCAGCATAAGAACCGGGCCATGGCCATGAAAATCCTGAAAGCCAGGCTTTACGAAAAGGAGATGGAAGAACGCCGCCGGGCCCAGGATCGTATTGAAAACAGTAAAATGGAGATTGCCTGGGGTAGTCAGATCCGTTCCTATGTTCTGCACCCCTATCAGCTGGTTAAGGATCATCGTACCGACTGTGAGACCGGTAGTGTCAATCAAGTGCTGGATGGCGGTCTGGATGCTTTTGTCGAGGCTTTTCTGCTGCAGCAGATGCAGCTGGCGCAGTAACTTGGCCCCGGCGGTCGAGGTCGGTTTTTCCCTGTTGTCGATAAGGAGCGCGAAGCGTGCTGTCAGACCGGATCTTATCGGATACGCCTCTCAGTCCTAATCCTGAGGGCCTGCGACTGTTGCCGTTTGGCGGTTTCGGTGAAATCGGCATGAATTTGCTGGCCCTGGAATATGGTGAAGAAATCTTCATTATTGACTGTGGCCTGATGTTCCCTGAACCTTATATGCTCGGGGTCGATTTAGTGATTCCCGATATCAGCGTACTGCTGGCGGAAAAAGACCGCATTCAGGGGATTATCCTGACGCACGGGCACGAGGATCATATCGGAGCGCTGCCCTTTATCCTGCCCCGGCTCAAAGTCCCGGTCTACGGGACCGAATTGACGATTGCCATGGTCAGGCGTCGCCTTGAGGAACATCAGCTGCTGGCTGATTGCGATCTGCGCGTGATTATGCCTGGAGAGAGTATCTCCGGGCATAATTTCGTGATTGAATTCATTCCGGTAGTCCATTCCATTCCCCAGGGGGTGGCGCTGGCGATCACGACTCCGGCCGGCCTGGTTCTTCATTCCGGAGATTTCAAGATCGATTACAGTTCACCCGGGGGCGAGGAAACCGACCTCGCTCGTTTTGCCCAGCTCGGCAGAGAAGGCGTCGCTCTCCTGTTGGCGGACAGTACCAATGTCGAACGGGATGGTTTTTCGGCCAGTGAAGCTGAGGTGAAGAAGGCTTTCAGGGCGCTTTTCGGGGCAGCCCGGGGCCGGGTCATCGTGACCTTGTTTTCCTCGAATCTCAATCGTGTGCAGGAAATTATCAGCTTGGCGGCGGAAAATGGTCGCAAGGTGGCGATTCTGGGTCGTAGTCTGCTCAGCAATATTGATATCGCCCGCGGTATCGGCATGCTCAAGGTTTCCGAGGATACCCTGATCGATATCGAAGCGGTTGGAGACCTGGTCCCGGAAACCGTGCTCGTGATCACGACCGGCAGTCAGGGCGAGCCTTTTTCCGGGCTTTCCCTGATGGCCTCGGATAATTGTAAATGGTTTAAGATTGCGCCCGGGGATACGGTGATCTTCTCTTCCCGCTTCATTCCCGGCAACGAAAAGGCGATCAGCAACCTGATTAACCGCCTGTTTCGTCAGGGAGCGCTGGTTTGTTATTCTCCTCTGGCCTTCACGCATGCTTCGGGGCATGCTTTCCGGGATGAGCTGATCCTGCTTCAGCGTCTGGTTAAGCCGCGCCATTTTATTCCCGTTCATGGCGAATATCGCCATCTTGATCTGCATGCCCGTCTGGCCGTGGCTCAGGGAGTGGCGCCGGATCGGGCCCTGGTGATCACCGACGGGGAGTTGGTGGAACTCGACGAGCGTGGCCTGCGCCGTCTCGGGCGGATTGAACACGGCAAGGTTCTGGTCGACGGCAAAGGGGTCGGCGAGATTGATTCTGCCACCCTGCATGATCGACGTCATCTTTCCCAGAATGGTATGGTGCTGATTGCGGTCGGAATCAACGAAGTCAACGGTGAGGTTGTCTACGGTCCCGAAGTGATCACCCGGGGGCTGATTGCCGATGAGAATGAAATTATTCTGGATGAACTTTCACGGGTGGTTACAGCGGCCCTGCAACAGATTCCGCCGGTCGAGCGTCTTGACTGGATCGAAGTTAAGGCCGTCTTACGCCGGGCCGCCAAAAAATATATTCGCGCCACCCTTGATAAAAAACCGATTATTCTGCCGGTGATTATCGAATTGTAGGTTTTTTCCGAATCACGCGGTAACCTCAGGTTCCTGCAAAAGAAAGGTCGTCGCTTAAAAACAATGGTTTTGCCGAGGTTGACAATCAAGCGCCAGGAGTGGAAAGCCGAAATGATCGGAATTCTGTTTCTGGGCCTGGCAATTTTTTTTCTGCTGGCGCTGCTTTCCTATTCTCCGCTTGATCCATCTTTGAATCACAGTGGTGGAGGTGAACCGACCATCGCTAATCTGGGCGGTCGCAGCGGCGCTCTGGTAGCTGATCTTCTGCTGCAGGGGCTTGGTCTCGGAGCTCTCATCCTGCCGTTTTATCTCGTTGGAGTCTTTATCGGTCTGGTCAGCGGCCGTAAATTTCCCTCTTTAACCAGTCTCGTCGGCGCCGGATTCCTGATGCTCTGCACCGCCGTCTGGAGTGCTCTATTGGTACCTGTCTGGGTTGTGCAGGGCATCGAGGTTTTGTCGGGTGGAGTTGCCGGGCAGCTGATCAGCAAGGTACTGCTTGATTTTTTCAACCCGATCGGGACCTATTTGTTGATGGCGATTTTCTTCGCACTGGCCTTGATTGTCACGACGCATATTTCACCCCTGCGGGTTGCCGTTCTGATTGCCGGCAGTCTGCTGGCCGCCGGCCGGGGTCTGTGGTTGGGGGGTCGGCAGCTGTTGCTTTTTTTTCTGGCTCTGATGCGCAGAGGAGCAGGGAAGGAGAGCGCCGACAACCATGGGGACAGCCCCGAAGATGCTAGAAAAAGACTGAAAAAGGTTAAAATCGGTCAGCCTCACAACGAGAAAAAGGTCCTGCCGCCGATGCGGCAGGAAACCCTGCCGTTTTTGCGGGATAAGGGTCGCATAACCCTGCCCGGATTGAATCTGCTTGACGATCCGCCGCCGCGCCGGAAAAAAGGCACCGACCCCGACAGCCTGCGTTTGAAATCGCAGCAGCTCGAAAACAAACTCCGTGATTACGGAGTGATCGGCGAGGTGGTTGCGGTTCATCCCGGCCCGGTGGTCACCATGTACGAATTTCAACCGGCGGCCGGAGTTAAGCTCAGTCGGATCAGCTCGCTGGCGGATGACCTGGCTCTGGCGATGAGCGCCATGTCGGTGCGCATTGTGGCTCCGATTCCGGGCAAGGCGGTGGTCGGGATCGAGATTCCCAATCTGGAAAGAGAGGATGTTAATTTTAAGGAACTATTGTTAAGCTCCGCCTTTCAACAGGGGAAAAGTGCTTTGCCGCTGGCTTTGGGCAAAGAGATTGACGGCGTACCGATGGTGGCCGATCTGGCGAAAATGCCGCATCTGCTGATTGCCGGCTCCACCGGTTCAGGGAAAAGTGTCGGTATTAACTGCCTGATTTGCAGTATTCTTTTCAAGCTGACTCCGGAAGAGGTCAAATTTATTATGGTCGATCCGAAACGGCTGGAACTTTCGGTGTATGATCATATTCCGCATCTGCTTCTGCCGGTAGTCACCAATCCCAAGCGGGCTGCGGCGGCTCTGGGCTGGGCGGTGGAGGAAATGGAGCGTCGTTACAGTCTAATGTCGCTTTCCGGAACCCGCAATATCTCTTCCTATAACCGTTTTGTGGAAAAACAGTCCGGTCAGCGGGAACGTCCGGTTTCTCCGGTGGGAGCGCAGGTAAAGAATCTCTCCCCAGTTGAGAGCGACGAGGTTCTGGAGGACGTGGTTCACGAAAAATTGCCCTATATTGTGATCATCATAGATGAACTTGCCGATCTTATGATGGTTGCCTCGAAAGAGGTTGAGGAGTCGATTACCCGTCTGGCCCAGATGGCTCGAGCGGCCGGAATCCATCTGATTCTGGCTACGCAGCGGCCTTCGGTGGATGTCATTACCGGACTGATCAAGGCCAATTTCCCGGCCCGGATCTCCTTTCGGGTTTCCTCTAAGATCGATTCGCGTACGATTCTCGATGCCTCCGGAGCCGAACAGTTGCTGGGTAACGGCGACATGTTGCTGCTGAGTCCTGGCAGCTCGAATTTTACCCGTCTGCACGGCGCGTTTATCAGTGATGATGAAATCAAGGCACTGTCGGATTATCTGAAAGGGCAGGGCGCGCCTGAGTATCAGGAGGGGATGCTGAAAAAGCATGAAGCCGCTCTGGCCGCTAAGGCTAAAGGCAAAAATGGAGCCCGGACGGCGTCGGATCTGGAAGAAATGGTCGATGAGGATGGCTATGATGAGCTGTATGATCAGGCCGTGGATTTTGTCACCCGGCTCAAGGGGGCTTCAGCTTCAATGATCCAGCGCAAATTTCGTATCGGTTACAATCGGGCCGCGCGGATTATTGAAACCATGGAACGTGAAGGGGTGGTCGGTGCGGCGGAAGGCAGTAAGCCGCGCAAGGTTCTGGTCGCCCCGATAGACTGATTGGCGAGGCCCTACAGAAACAGGGAAAGAAACATGGTCGAGATGCGAAAAACCAGATTGGGCGGATTGCCGCCGCGCATGAAGATATCATCTTCAATGCGGGTCAGAACCCGGGTCATCAGCACTTCATAGCCCATGTTGAGGTGCCCGGCCGGATCGGCTTCGTTGGTGAGAAAATATAGATTTTGTTCGGAGTTGCGGCTGCTTTTAAGGCGCCAGTTGACTTGGTTGAGATTGCTGTGGAGACGTTTCAGCCTTTCCAGGGAAAGCTCCAGGCTGGTGAACATGGTTTGGTCGGGACCGGTCTGATTGTAGCCTTCATCGATGCTTCGGCGCAGCCCCAAGGCCAGCAGGGCGACGCGATCGGGATAGGTGGTGGCCGGATCGAAAACCGCGGTCAGAATTTCATGTGAGGCTCGTCGGTTCCAGGGCTCTGCCAGGGTTCCGTCACCATAAAAAACAGCGTTAAGTCTGGCCTCGCGTTTTTTAGGGTCGGGTTCGTATTTGGGGTTTTTCAGGTAGAGTCGTTGGCAGAGCGTTTCCAGACAGCGATAATGTTCACGGATATGGTGCTGGACTATGAGAACATCCGAAGAGGTCAGAATTCCTTCCATACCGCCTTTGGTTCCGCAACCGGCTAGGGCCAGCAGGATGAAGAGCAACAGTTTTTTTTTCATACCTTCACCCCCCTTGTTTCCTGAATTCCGAGTGCGAAAAAGCCAATCTCTGCCCATCAAGCTTCTTCTCATGGGTCCGTTTTACCTTGTGTGGCCTGCATGACTCAAAAATGATGGTTATGGGTTATGATGGTTATGATGGTTTTTTTGAGGATGTGGTTTTTATACCCTATCCGCTTTACCCGGCGCAAGCCGATTCTGGGTCTTACTGATAATATTAACCAATGCGATGGATCTTGCTTTTTCGGGAGGAATGAGTTTTGAAAAAGGCCTTGATTACCGGAGTCACCGGACAGGATGGCGCTTATCTGGCGGAATTATTGCTCAAGCAGGGGTATGAAGTTCATGGTATCAAACGTCGATCTTCGTCTTTTAACACCGCCCGGGTCGATCATCTCTATCGCGATCCGCATGAGAAGAATGTTCGTTTCACCATGCATTACGGCGACCTTACCGATGCCACGAATCTGATTCGTATCATTCAGGAGGTGCAGCCCGACGAAATCTATAACCTGGCGGCGCAAAGCCATGTTCAGGTTTCCTTTGAGACCCCGGAATACACGGCCAACAGCGATGCGCTCGGCACCCTGCGGCTGCTTGAGGCGATCCGTATTCTCGGTCTCGAAAAAAAAACTCGTTTCTATCAGGCCTCGACCAGCGAAATGTTTGGTTTGGTCCAGGAGACCCCGCAACGGGAAAGTACGCCTTTCTATCCTCGCAGCCCCTACGGTGCGGCCAAGGTTTATGCTTATTGGATCACGGTTAATTATCGCGAAGCCTACGGCATGTTTTCCTGTAACGGCATCCTTTTTAATCATGAATCCCCTTTGCGGGGGGAAACCTTTGTCACCCGCAAGATCACTCGGGCTGTGGCTCGTATCAAACTGGGTTTTCAGGAAAAGGTTTACCTGGGGAATCTTGATGCTCAGCGGGATTGGGGCCATGCTGCCGATTTCGTCCGGGCCATGTGGCTGATGCTGCAGCAGGACGAGCCGGATGATTTTGTCATCGCCACCGGCCGGACCCGGACGGTGCGCGAGTTCGTGGAAAAGGCCTTTGACGAAATCGGCGTTGAGATCGGCTGGCGTGGAAACGGCGTTGATGAAGTTGGTTTTGATAAAGCCAGCGGCAAGGTTCGGGTTGAAGTCGATCCCCGCTATTTCCGTCCGACCGAGGTTGATCTGCTGCTTGGTGATGCAAGTAAGGCCCTGGCGAAATTGGGTTGGGAGCCGGCGATCGGTTTTGCCGAGATGGTGGGCTCGATGGTTGCCGAGGACCTGCGCGAAGCCGAGCGCGATCACTATTGTCGGAAACAGGGGTTTCGCGTTTACACGCATGAAGAATAGCCGCTCGACGAATCATGGCCTGGGGTTAAAAAAAGGGAGGCTTTAGCCTCCCTTTTTTTGAGGGTGAAGTCGGGGCTTATTCGTAAGCCCCGGCGCCCATCGCGATCGTGGTCCCCGGAATCGTATAGATGTAGGAAGCTTTTTTGCTGGCCTGTTTTTCACCCGGTTTCGGCCACATGTAATGAGCCCAGCCTTCTCCGGCTTTGGCGGCCTTTAAAAGTTCGACGAAGATCATGGTTCCGTTAATGTCTTTTAAAGCCAGCAGATCCTTGCCGATCAGGCCGGGCTTCATGGGGTGAGCCAGAATGATCCCGTTTTCAGCGTTCATGGCGAAAACATAGCTGTCTTTCCAGACAAAAGGCCCGCTTTGGTCGTTGATGGCCTGAAAGGTGGCTTCCTCGCCTTTTTCATTGTACATGGCTACAGCCTTCTTGCACATGCTGATACACTCATCCGTGGTCGCGAAATCTCCGGCCAGGGTTATGCCGCTGCAGACGATAAGTGAAGCCGCCAGAATAATCGTTGCCAGTAAAATCCGTTTCATTTTCATGTTGTTCCTTCCTAGTGCTTGTTTTCAGGTTAAGGTTATTTTTTGGCCGAAACTGAAGTGTTCCTCATGTGTGTTTTTTTTCGAGCGGTCCTCCTTATGTTTTATATTTTGAATTGTCTGACGATTTTATCAAGTTGTGCAGCCAGTTGCGTCAGATCACTTGATTGTTGCTTGACCTGGGTGCTGTTATCGGTCAGCTCCCGGGTGGCGCCGGTCACCTCGGCAATCTCGGCGGCGATTTCGGCGGCCACGGTTGAACTCTGATTGATGTTATCGTTGACCTCGCTGAGATTTTCCGAAACCCCGACGATTTTTTCCGCGATTTCCCGGGTGGTGGTCGATTGTTCTTCGATCGCCGCCGCAATAGTGGAAACAATTTCGTTGACTTCGTTGACCTTGAGGGTTACCGCTTCGATCTCCTTGACGGTTCCTCCGGTCGAATGTTGAATGCCTTCGACGCGTTCCTGAATTTCATCCGCCGCCGCGGCGGTTTGCTGGGCCAGTTCCTTGATTTCGTTGGCCACGACGGCAAAGCCCTTGCCGGCTTCTCCGGCCCGGGCCGCCTCGATGGTGGCGTTCAGGGCCAGCAGGTTGACCTGCGAGGAGATCGAGGAAATCGATTCTATGACCTTGCCGATTTCCTGGGCGGCGGCCCCAAGTTCACTGACCTGGCGGTTGGCGTTGTTGGTCTGATTCACCGACTCGAAGGTGATGGCCCTGGCCTTGGCGGTGTTGCCGGCGATCTCGTTGATGACGGTGGTCATCTCCTGGATCGCGGTGGCCGACAGGTTGACATTTTCCGCCGCCTGACCGGTGGTTCCGGCGATGTTACCGGTGTTGCCGCTCATCTCCTCCGCCGCCGCCGCGACATTGTTGGCCTTGCTCAGAACCTGTTCGGCCCCGGCGGACATGCCGGTGGCCAGCTGGGAGAGCTGAGCGGCGGAGCTGTTCAACTGACTGACCTGGGCCGCGACTTCATTGATAATCGTCTGCACCTTGCCGATGAACAGGTTGAACCAGTGCGCCAATTCAGCGATTTCATCCCGATTTTTACTTTCCAGGCGGCTGGTCAGATCCCCTTCCCCCTCGGCGATATCCTTCAGCATGTTAACGGTGGTGTTGATTGGTTTGACGATGGCGATGATGATCATGACGCCGACGAAGATCATGGCCGCCAGGCCGAGCAGGGAGATTGCGGTCACGATCATGTTGCTGCTGCGCTTGCTTTGTTCAATGTTTTCCTTGGTCAGGTTGACAATACGGGTGGCAGCGACCTGAATCCGGCTGCCGTTGCTTTTTAATTCCCCCAGCAGTTTCTGTTTGGCGCTCCAGGTTTCAAAGAGGAGTTTTTCCTGTTCTCGGTTGTTCTTGATCAGGCCGTAAATTTTGCTCCAGGCCTGATTCAGATAGTCTGATTTGGCCAGCCCCAGAATATTGGTGAGTTCCTCTATCATCTTGTCCTGCTGTTTGGCAAAGGCCAAACTCCGCTTCTGGTAGGTTTCCACATCGGCAAAGATAAAGAGATTGAGGATGTTGACGGTTTTGCCGCTGTCAAAGGCAATAAAGTCCTTCATCTTTTCCCGCATCAGCTTTTCTTCGCTGGGGAGATATTCGTCATCGATGAGCAGGGCGGTTTCTTTGGCGTTGATCCGGTTGATAACCATCTGCAAGGCCTCGATGAGTTGGTCATCGGTGTTCTTGAACTTTTCCTGGATCTGGTTGAACAGGGTGAGCTTTGCTGAGGTTGTATGGAACATTTCGTCATGACCGCGGTTCAGGGTGGCGATGTCATCGGCGGCTTTCAGAATTTCCGGAACCTCACTGGCGGTTTTGATGGCTTCCAGGGTCTGGTTCATTTCTTCGTCCAGGGCCGCTATTCTGGGCAGGAGCTCATTGTCGCTGCTGCCGATGAAAAGCTCTTCCAGCATCATTGATTCGAGAATAATCTGCGAAATCTGCTGGCTGTACCGTCCGATTTCAATGTTGCGGTTTTTCTGATGATCGAAAAAGGTGTTGGTCGCGGTGCTGATCACCATGCCGGCAATGCCCAGCAGCATCAGTGAGATGATCTTTGCCTTGATACTGGTAAGTAAGGATGCTTTCATAGAATCTGGCTTCTTTCTGTTTTGAGGTGCACGTGGGTTGCGGGTTGATGGAGTGTTCTCGTGGCCGTTGGTTGGTGTCGTAAAGACTTTTCTGCTGACAAAGGGATTCATTCTAATGCAGCTGTTCCGAATATCATGTTTAGCTTTCCTTCGTCAATCAAGAGAAACCCCCTATTTATAAAAAAGTGTTACTTTGTTGTTCTCGCGGCTTGCCCTACGGCGCGACCAGCGTTTCTCCGGAGCGAGAGGTTGCCTTGGAACGCTCCGTTTAAACTTCTTTTTTAGAGGGCCGCGAGGTGGTGTGCAAGAAATTTAGATTGACTTGCGTTCGTTATGCAGCGTAATAGTTAGAGTTCCTTTGTCTATTCTGCCCCGCGCGTACAAACTCATATTCAACCGGGAAAATCAGCATATCCAGGTTGGCTGAATTGTTCGGGGACTGATTTGCAACCAGCGGAAGTGTCGTCCGGTGCGGGCCGAAAGGTGGCCTTTGGGTCGCGGGGCTTGCTCCCGCGTTAGAGATAGGTCGGGAATAGTGAAAAGAGCGGTCTTGTTCTGGGTTTTGCTCTTGCTGTTGTCTCCAGGGGGGGGCGCGGCCGCTTCGCCGCGGGCCGGAATTCCGTTTCTGAAGTATGAGGGCCTCGCCCGGATTCAGGAAAAAATCAGCGCCAACGGCTATGCGTTCACGGTGGCGGAGAACTGGCTGACCAAACTTCCCCGGGAGCAGCGGGAGGGGCTGCGGAGTCGGCGCCACGGGACTGAAATCCTGCGTCAGGCGAGCGGCGCCTGCAGTCTTGGTCCGCTGCGTGAATATCTTGGACGCCCTCTCCCGGAACGCTTTGACTGGCGTGACGTGATGGGGCGCTGCTACCTTGGCCCCATTCGCCAGCAGGGTGGTTGCGGAGCCTGCTACGCCTTCAGCGCCTGCGCCGCCGCGGAAGCGGTATATAATGCCGCGACCGGCAGTTGGAATGAGAACTGTATCGATTTTTCCGAAGCTTTTGTCGCTTTTTGCCTCTCAAAGCTTTATTCGGGATTTGATGGCTGCTATGGTTCCAATTATGAGTATGAAGAGCTGTCAGCACTGGTGCAAGATGGGGTCTGCGAGGAAAGGGTTTTTCCTTATGATCCGAAAAAAACGGGCTGTTCTCTTGAACTGCCGGTTGCCACCGTGCGTTTTTCCGCCTGGCATCGTCTGCCCTGTAATGATGTCGCTGCGATCAAGGCGGCGATTCGCTGGTTTGGCGCGGTGGATGCCTCGGTGTTGACCAACAGCGCTTTTGATGCTTATCACAGCGGCCTGTACGATGATGGCGCGACTGTGTGTGAGGATGTCTACAGCGGGGTCTGTTATTATGCGGTCAGTGATCACACGGTGGCCCTGGTTGGATGGGATGACAACGGTGGCGATGGTTACTGGATTCTGCGTAATTCCTGGGGAAAAGCCTGGGGGGAAGAGGGCTACATGCGAATTAAATATCGGGCCGCGCATGTTGCCTGCGCGGCCTGCTATCTGGTTTATGACGGTGCCTTGCTGGTTGAGCCGGAGGCTCCGGTTCTGGAAGACTGGCTGCCGCTGCTTCTGGACGAGGACTGAAAGTGGAAAATAACTTTGTGGATTTTGTAGCTGATAATAGGGAGGGCGGGTTATGAAGCCGGCAAAAAAAGATGGTTATCTGAAAACGGGCGGGCTTACCGTTGCCGGTTTGTTGGTGCTTTGGGGGATGTTTTTCTTGCTTTTTCTTCGCCCGCTGCCGGTGCTCGCCGAAAGCAGTTGGTTTACCTGTACGGTGGACTTGGCCGGGCCGGGTCCAAACGAGACCTTCGTGGCGTTGACCGATCTGGCCGCCGAGCCGGCGTTCGTCGGCAAATGGTTTTTACTGCCTCAGGAAAGAGCGAAAATGATGTTGGCGGTGGCTTTGGCTGCGATTAATGGAGGCCGCCAGGTGGTGGTCGTGGTCGATCCCGATGCAAATCTTTATCCGCAGATCACGGATATTTATCTGAAAGCCCGTTAGGAGCGCTCGTCTAGCTGCTCTTGTAGGCGGCTCGCAGGGCGCCCCAGTGACGTCCCTGAACCATGATCGGAGCCGAAATATCCTTCATCATGGCGAAATTGCCGCCCCCCATGTCACGTCGGTAAGCCTGCATCAGAAAACCTTCGCGGTTCCGGCCGGCGGCGAGGCCGACCCGGTCGTTAAACATTCTTTTGTTGCGGCAGTTGGCGGCATTCCAGACCGGGTCGTTGGGTTTCTGCGGTTGCGAGTATTTTCGGTTATGAACCGGGAGGTAGCCGTTGCTGTCGATCGCCACGGCAAAGATCAGATCCGGTTCTCTTGTGAGCAGGGTTTCCTGCAAATCGGGCAGCAGGCTCTCCAGAAAGTTCGTCGCCCTGGTTGTGAACTGGGGGGGATCGGTTCCGGCGATAGGCTGATAATCCTGATCAAAAAGGTCACGGCTTGAAATCCGGTTCTGCTCCAGAGCCTGAGTTAACCTTTTGCCGATTTCGGCGGCGCCTTGCATGACTTCATTGATGAAATGACTGTCCTTGGTTTCGACGCCGAGCTGGTTGGTGGTCAGGATCAGGCCTTCACCGAAATCGCGCAGCCGGTTGAGCTGGGTTCGGCAGGACTTGATATTGCCGCGGCTTTCTTCGAGACTGCGATCAAGCTTGCTCAGCCCTTCCGAGACCTGGGCGGCGCTGTGGGTAATGCTTTGCGTATGTCCGCCGATACTGGACAGTTCGGCGTTAACCTTGGCGACCGCCTCGGCAACCACTTCCAAGGCGGTGCCGATTTCCCTGGTTTCGGTCTGAACTTTGACTGAATCCTGATTGCCGCGTTCGCTTTCACTCTGGAGTTGTTTGATCTGGTTGTCGAGATTATCAAGGGTGCCGTCGATTTGCTTGGTGGCCTGGGCCGTCTGTCCGGCCAAGACTTTGACCTCTCCGGCCACGACGGCGAAACCTCGTCCGGCTTCGCCGGCCCGGGCGGCTTCAATGGTTGCGTTCAGAGCCAGAAGATTAGTTTGCCCGGCAATGGTCCGAATGGTCTGGGCGGCTCGGCGAACTTCTCTCAGCGCCTGGACCAGATTTTTCAGGGTTCCGGCAATCGATTGGACCGAGGCGGCCAGGTTGTCGATCTGATTCAGGGAGCTGTCGATCTGAGCGCGTGAATTGCGCAGATCCTGTCCGGCGTTGCCCGCTACTTCGATGCCGTTGCTGATGGCCCCGTTGATGGCTTGGGTGTTTTCCTGCATAACCAGGGTGGCCTGCCGAAGCTTGTCGAATTCCGTCGCCTGTTGTTCGGTCTGTTCGCCGATACTGTCGACCTCCCCGGCGATGTCGGCGATGTCGATCACCATTTTTCCGGCATCCTCGGCGACTTTTTTTATACGATGTTCTATCTCGGAAGAAAAATTGTTGTCCACAGATTTGTTTTCGATGTCCATAAATCCACCTTCTCTCGCTGTATTCTGGTGAAAATACTTCTCTGGTCTGTTGTGAACCTGTTTTATTCTGGCAGTTGTAGATAATTTAATGCCATACCTTAATGACGCTCTTTTTGTCAAGTCCATATTCAGTAAAAGGATATGCTGGATTTTGTGAGGCGAGCGGTTCTGGCTCCGGTTGCAATTGATGGTACACCAGGCGAGACCTTGGCCGGCGAAATAATGATGCCCCAATGATGCACCGAGGTCTGGGGTCTTTATGTTATGTTTTCCGGGGTGGAGGCGCAGGTTTTGCCGGGGGGCTTGGGAGAAAAGGAAAGCGGATCTGTTTTTTATCAGCCGGTCGCTTTCGGCAAACGGCGTCGCGGTCTAGAAGCGGGCCGCGATCGGCATGCGGCGGCCGCAGCCGAAGGCTTTGCCGGTGACCTTCAGGCCGGGTGAAGCTTGGCGGCGTTTGTATTCATTACGTTTTATCAGGGTTATGATGCGCTCTATCGTGTCTGTGGCAAAACCGGTGCGGTGCCTGATTTCCATTTCGTCAAGCCCCTCGTCAATGTAGAGTTCGAGAACTTGGTCGAGGAGGTCGTATGGGGGCAGGGAATCAAGATCTTTCTGGTCTGGTCGCAGTTCTGCCGAGGGTTCCTTGTCCAGGGTGGCGGCTGGAATTATCTCCCGGTTGCGGTTGAGATGGAACGCCAGTTTGTAGACCATGCCCTTGGGTAAATCGGAAATCGGAGCCAGGCCGCCGCACATGTCGCCGTAGAGGGTACAGTAACCGACTGCCAGTTCGCTTTTATTGCCGGTGGCCAGCAGCAGCAGGTTGAATTTATTGGCTACCGCCATTAACAGATTACCGCGAATGCGGGCCTGAAGGTTTTCCTCCGCCAAGCCTTCAGACGTACCGGCAAAGATATTTTCAAGGCTGCTGCGGTAGCCTTGAAAAATGGTATCGATCGGTAAAACGTCAAAAGCGATGCCTAGATTTTCCGCCAGGTGGAGAGAGTCCGCAACGCTGCCGGGCGAGGAATAGGGTGAGGGCATGGTGATGCCACGGACGTGGCCGGCGCCCAGGGCCTTGACCGCCAAGGCGCAGGTCAGGGCCGAATCGATGCCTCCGGAGAGGCCGATGACGGCCCGGTTAAAACCGCATTTTCGAAAATAATCCGAAATCCCCAGCACCAGGGCATTTTCCAGCCGATCGAGTTCGTCTTCCCGGCACTTTCGCCCGAGTTTGGGGGCAGGGCAGGTTTTTAGCTCACAGGAATTAACATAAATAATCTTTTCAATGAATTGCGGGGCTTGTTCCCAGATTTCCCCGCTCGGGGTGATGGCCAGGCTGCCGCCGTCGAAAATAAGTTCATCATTGCCGCCGATCTGGTTGACCATCAGCAGGGGCAGTTTGAGGCGGCGGCATTGCCGGCAGAGAAGTTCGGCCCGCAACTCGTCCTTGCCGAGATAGTAGGGAGAGGCGGAAAGGTTGATGAGCAGGGTCGCACCGGCCTGACGCAGCTGCAGCAGAGGATTTCGATCGTAAAGTGGCTGGTGGTCGCCGTCGGCTTCATTCCAGGCGTCTTCGCAGATTGAGATGCCGATAATCTCATCCCGCCAGGAAAAGGTTCGGACCTTATCCGCAGGTTCGAAATAACGGGTCTCATCAAAAACATCGTAGGCCGGCAACAGGCTTTTGGCCTGAACAAAGAGGAGCTCTCCCGCCGCCAGGAAAAAAGCACAGTTATGCAGCCTTTTGCCGCTTTGATGGTGAGCCCGGCTGATGCCGCCCACCAGGATGGCGGTTTGCGGGCGGGTAGCGGAGATCCTTTTGAGTTTCTCCAGGCTCTCTTCGCAGTTGTTGATGAAGGCTTCCCGTTCCAGGAGATCGCGCGGGGGATAGCCGGTGAGAAAGAGCTCGGGGAACAGCAAAAGGTCGGCTCCGGCCCGTTGGCTTTCCTCCAGACTGAAACGTATTTTTTCAAGGTTGCCGTCCAGGTCGCCGACGGTGGGGTTAAGCTGGGCCAGAGCTATGTTCATGTTTTTTGCAACCTGCTTATTTTTCGACTCGGTTACGTAGATCAAAAACCAGGGCCAATCCGGCGATTGCCAGGGCGTGGCGCAGTCGGCCCTTCATGATCGCCTCTCTGATCTCGTTGATTCCGGCGGTGATGACGGCGATATCTTCGCCTTCATCCGGGTTGACGGGGTGTTGTTTCTCGACATCCTCGGCCAGCCAGTGGTGGCAGAGATTATTGAGGATGGCCGGATTTGGTTCGCTGGCTCCGAGGTAGGTCCATTTCTTCGTAGCGTAGCCGGTTTCTTCACGCAGCTCACGCCTGGCCGCCGCGCCGGACTCTTCCCCGGAATCGATGACCCCGCCGGGGATTTCAACCGTGACCGTGCCGCTGCCGAAACGAAACTGTTTGACCAGAACAACCTCGCGCTGCGGGGTCAGGGCGACGACGTTGACCCAATCACGGGAATCAAGAATCAGGCATTCCAGGGACTTGCCGTTACGCGGATTAAGCCTTTCTTCAAAGCGACTGGCAAAAAGTTTGAGATCGGGTCCGGGTTTATGGTCGAGAAGTTTCCATGGTTTGGGGTCGTCGGCTGAATTATGCATGGTTTTCAGAACAGTCTGGGCTGGAGCAGCTGGGGACCCTCAATGCCGGGAAAGGTGATCGGATATTTGCCGGTAAAACAGGCATCACAGAAACAATGCTGACAGTTGACCACCTCGGTTAGGTTCCTGCTGCTGATATAGCCGAGAGAGTCGGCGGTGATATAGCGGCGGATGTCATCCACCGTATGACTGGAGGCGATCAGTTCCTTGCGGGTCGGGGTGTCGATGCCGTAATAGCAGGGGTAGTCGGTCGGCGGTGAGCTGATCCGGACATGGATTTCCCGAGCCCCGGCCGCACGGATCATTTTGATGATTTTCCGGGCCGTGGTCCCGCGGACGATCGAGTCATCGACCACGACGACCTTTTTCCCAGCGAACATGCTTTTGATGGCGTTGAGTTTGATTTTGACGCCAAAATGGCGGATCGACTGGCTGGGTTCGATGAAAGTGCGTCCCACGTAGTGGTTGCGGATCAGGGCCAGTTCAAATGGAATTCCGAGCTCCTGGGCATAGCCGATAGCCGCCGGAATGCCGGAGTCCGGCACCGGAACCACCATGTCGGCGTCGATCGGATGTTCCCGCGCCAGCAGACGACCCAGTTTTTTGCGGACATCATAGACCGTGTCACCAAAAACGATGCTGTCTGGCCGGGCAAAATAGATATGTTCAAAAATGCAGTTGGCTGTTTTGCAGGGCGGAAAAGGATGGTATGATTTGAGTTTCTGACCGTTGATGACCAGAAGCTCTCCGGGATCAATCTCGCGCACAAATTCAGCTTCGATCAGGTCGAAGACACAGGTTTCCGAGGCGACGACCCAGGTTTTATCAAGTTTGCCGAGAACCAGAGGGCGAATTCCGTATGGATCGCGGGCTGCGATTAGGCGATCATGATTCATGAAGATCAGGGAATAAGCCCCGCGGACTCTTTTCAGAGCGGCGGCAATGCCTTCAACAAGGTCGGGCTCCTGGAAACCGGCGATCAGGTGCATGATGACCTCGGTATCCATCGAGGACTGGAAGATCGAACCTTTCTTGATCAGATCATGCTTGATTTTTTCAGCGTTGACCAAGTTGCCGTTGTGAGCGATGGCCAGGGTGCCATGCGCATAGTTGATCATGAACGGCTGGCTGTTGCTGAGCAGATTGGCTCCGGTTGTCGAATAGCGGACATGACCGATGGCGGTCCTGCCCGGCAGACGGCTGATAACCTCCTGAGGGAAGATGTCGGCCACCAGTCCCATCGCTTTATGGGAATAGAAATCAAGGCCGTCGGTGGAGATGATACCGGCACTTTCCTGCCCCCGATGCTGCATCGCGTAAAGTCCGAGATAAGCCAGATTGCTGGCTTCCGGATGATCGTAAACGCCGATTATTCCGCACATAGATTAGTGCTCATTGGTCTGTTGCTGAGATTGGTTAAAAAACGGCTCCCGGTCTGTGCCGGAAGCCGGGAATGCGGCTATTTTGCCGGATTCATATGCCAGATGCCGCAGGGACAAACGGCCACGCAAAAACCGCAGTCGATGCAGAGTTTTTCGTCAACGACATACCGGAATCCGCCGTTGTCGGTTTCCAGACGACTGATCGCGCCCCGAAAACAGGCCTCTTCACAGGTCGAACAGTCACGGCAGGTGCCGCAAGACAGACAGCGCAGGGCTTCACTGTCTCCGTCTGCAGCCTTTTTTGCCGGTCACGTCCGTAATATTCGGCCCGAATCCGGCTGTAATCAATCATCTTGCTCTTGCCGGACTCCGGTAGCACCCCATCGAAATCGGCAATGACGGCCTGAGCCGCGTGGCGGCCGGCACCCAGGGCGTGAGTGATCAGGCCCGGAGCCGTGACATCGCCGACGGCGTAAATCCGGCTCTGATTGGTGCGCCCCCACTGGTCGATCGTCAGGTAACCACGTTCACGGGCCAGACTTGCGGGCAGATAGTCGAGTTCCGGGCTTTCGCCGATTGAGATCAGCACCGCGTCGACATCGAGATGGCTGCCGTCTTTGAAATAGATCTTCTTCTCGCTTTTGACGTAGCGATCGGTGAATTTCGGGTAGAGAATCCTGGTGCCGCGAGCCCCCGCCATTTTCTGCTCTTTGCCGAAACTGGCGGGGGCCTGAATGTCAACGGCGATGACCGAGGCCGCGCCCAGGTTATAAGCTTCGACAGCGATATCCATGCCGACATTGCCGGCCCCGATAATGACCACCTGCTGACCAGCCATGCGCATGGGTTGCCGGTTATTGATCGCCTTCAGAAAAACAATCCCGGGAATGACATCCTCGTAGCCGGGAAAGGGAATCATACGTGGGGCATGGGCTCCGCTGGCCAGAATCACGGCGTCGTGTTTTTTGACGATTTCCTGATATTTCTTTTGATCGACAAGGGTACCGGTTTTTATTTTGATGCCGAGGGAGCGCAGGCGCTCAAGTTCCCGGCCCAGAATTTCACGTGGCAGGCGATCCTCTGGAATGCACTGATAAATTTTGCCACCGAGTTCGTTTTCACGTTCGTAAATCGTCGCTTCGATGCCTTCCAGGGCCAGTTTCCAGGCGGCCGCCAGGCCGGCCGGCCCCCCGCCGATAACCGCGACTTTTTCCGGCCGGGCCGCGGCCCGGCGCGGTGCCGGGGTTTCCAGGCTGAGGCTGTCGAGAAAACCGATTTCAACCGCTTCCTGCAACAGCACTCCGCGGCTGCGGGCCTCCATGCAGGGGTTGGGGCAGACCTTGCCGCAGACGGTGGCCGGCAGAGGAGAATATTCCAGCACCAGGGAGAGCATCTCTTCCAACCGGCCTTCACGGATCAGTCGTGTGCGGATCTGGGTGGGAATGTCGGTAGGGCAGTTGTAAGCGCAGGGTGCGCTGTAGTGGTCATTATTCCAGGTCGGATAAAAACGCCGATCCGCGCCGGAAGCGATATAAGGAACCAGACTGCGTTCTTCGATGGGCAAAAGTTCTCCCACAATGCCGCCTTTGCCGACTTCGTGCTCCCAGGTGCCAAGCCGAAAAGCCGGTAGCGACAGCCGTTCACCGCCGAGATCGCTTCTTTCTTCCGGGGACAGGGCGACAATCTTCTGCCAGGCGTCGCGATGGGTCAGCTCCTCCAGGTAGGAGAGGCGGTCGATTGCTTCGAGATAGGTCGGCAGGTTAGCGGTCAGCCAGGCCCAGTCCTGATCATTGAGTCTGTCGATGCGACTGTCCTGGCGGCTGTGATTTTCGGTTTTGCCGCAGAAGTAGATGGTACCGCCCACCATGCCGACGCAGGGACGATAGCCGAGAATGTTATCCGGATGGCGAGGATTGACTCCGCAGACGACGGCGATGCCGCCGGCCTTGAATTCGGCGAACGAATCACCGACATCGCGAAAATACCAGGACTGCAGAGGTTCAAAGCGCGGATTGTATTTGGTCATCGTGTCGCAGCGAGCCCCACCGCCGCCCTGGACATATAAAATTCCCTGGGCTCCGGCGTTGTGCGCGCCGTTGGCGACATCTCCTAAAACCGTGATTTTGGCTCCGCAGTTAAGCCAGCCGACATCGTCCGAGCAGGAACCATTGACCAGAATTTCCGTGCCCATCATGCCCATGCCGCCGAGCCGCTGGCCGGAGCTTCCTTCGACGATCAGTTTTTTATTTTCCGGTGTCGGTCGCAGCCGTCCGCCGATGCCGTGCTGACCGTCGGCATAAATCTTAAGTTCACGGCGGCCGCTTTTGACCGCGGCCTGAATTTTCTCTTCCAGTTCCTTCGAGGAGATTCTTTTATCGATTACAATGCCGCTGATTTCGTGCATCGTCAAAATCCTAGATCAAAAATTTGCTTAATTTTCAGCCCGGTTTCAGAGCGGGCCGGGCTCGTCGGGCCGGCTTTTCTCTGCTTACGCCTAGCAGGCGTAACTAATGTGTAGCTGCTCGGCAATCGCTTTTTCTCCAACGCTCAAACCGTCCGACATGCCGATCGGCAGCTGGGTGCTGCGGCCCATCGGGACGAAAATCTTTTTGAGCTCCGCGTCAGCCGCCTTGAAGATGTCAACCACCCGTTCAGCGACCTTGTCGGGGTCAAGCCGCCGATAAAGGCGCGGATCCTGAGTGGTGATGCCCCTGGGGCAGCGGCCGAGGTTGCAGAGGTTGCAGTGGTTTCTTTCGTCTCCGAGACAACCGGCGGCGGCCTGCATGATATACTTGCCGCAATCCACGCCGGAGGCGCCGAGCATGATCAGGGCCGCAGCATTGGCGGCCAGAGACCCGGTTTTGCCGACCCCGCCGGCCGCAAACAGGGGAAGCTCGTTCTGACGTCCGATTTTGACCAGATTGAGATAGCATTCACGCAGGTTGGAAGCGATCGGATGCCCCATTTTATCAACCGAAACATTATAGGCCGCGCCGGTGCCGCCATCCTCGCCGTCAATCGTCAGGGCCGCGGCAAAAGGGTTGCGAGCCAAATTGTTGAGGACCGCAGTCGCGGTTTTGGTACCTGAAATCTTGGGATAGACCGGAACCCGGAAACCAAAGGCCATCGACATTGAAGTCAACATCTTGGCCACGGCTTCCTCGATTGAATATTTGGTCTGATGCGTCGGAGGTGAGGCCAGGTCGATTCGGGTAGGCACGCCGCGAACCTTGGCGATCAGGTCAAGTACCTTAAAGGCCATCAGCAGGCCGCCGTCGCCCGGTTTGGCCCCCTGACCGTATTTGATCTCGATGGCGGCCGGGTCTTCCTTCATCTCGGGAATAGCGTGGATAATCTCGTCCCAACCGAAATAACCGGAGGCGATTTGCAGGATGAAGTATTTGAGGAAACGCGATTTCAGAAGCCGTGGCGGCATGCCGCCTTCACCGGTGCACATCACTACCGGCAGGTTTTCGACCTCGTTGAGGTAGGCGACTCCCATCGCCAGTCCTTCCCACAGGTGGGGAGAAAGCGCTCCAAAGGACATGCCGCCGATGCGAATCGGAAAGATTTCGCGAACCGGCGGAATATAGATTGATTCGTCCAGGCCGAGTTCGTCATCCCTGACGATGAGCGGCATGTTTTCCGGAGATAGGTTGCGGCCGAGCAGGGTACGAATATGAAATTCGTGGCGTCCGGCGTCCAGGGCCGGGTCGGTGAGCATCGAGATGCGGGTAAATTTCAATTTATCCAGGGTGGAGGTTTCGGTGCTGTTGCGCCGACCACCGCGTTTATAGGGGCTGCCGCCCTGGTTTTTATGGAAGGCGAATTTATTGGCGTCGTTATATTCAGGGAAAATTGCATTGTTGGGGCAGACTTGAGAACAGACCCCACAACCGACGCAGTAGCGTTCGATATCGGTGACCTGCCGAATGCCATGACCGACCCGGCGCACCGTCTGCGGCAACGGCAGCGGCCCTTCGGAACGCACCAGACGCTGGACCAGGACCGCGGGCTCGATCGCTTTTTGCGGGCAAACCGCGGTACACTGGCCACAGCGCGCACATTTATCGGCGTCCCAGCGGATTATATAGGGCAGCTCTTTTAAGGTCAGTTGACCGTTGACATCGAGCCGTGTCTTTGATTCCATATCTTGATCTCCTTGGCATCTTTGCTGATCATGGCCATATCATATTTCATGGGAAAAACATCTTTATTGCGATCCCGATCCGGAATGACCGTGTCAATACCGCAGATCTCCGACATCAAGGCATACTTGCCCGGGACTCCGCCGATGGCCCCGGGCCGCAGCTTTTTGGCATCCTGGACCATGAAAACCGTGCCGTCGATATCCGTGCCGATCACGCAGTTGGGGCCGTCAATGGTCAAAGGCCTTAATACCCTTTTGATCAGTTCAATGGCGTTTCTGTCGCTGCGCTCCTCCATCTCCCGGTTAAACAGGGGGGTGATCACATCCTTGTAATATCTGAGTGGGAACTTGAGTTTTTCACGGACAAAATGGAGAATATGGCAGAATACTTCCGAGTCACTGCGATAGCCAACGTAGCCGGGAAAATTCCGGCTGGTGAGAAATTCACGAATCGGGACAAAGGCCGTGTTCTCGCCGTTGGTCATGGTCGAATAGCCGCCGATGAAAAAGGGATGACAGGCGTAGAGGTTAATGGCGTAGTTGGTGTTCTGGCGACCCTGGGCGAAGATGTTTTTGGCGAGCAGAGGTTTATGGTCAAGGCCGAAAAAAAGCCCGATATCGAGGGGGTCCCCGACTTCTTTCAGGGTGATCAGGTCGGGCCAGAAGGAGAAGATGATGATTGAATCATCTTCCTGGCCCATTTTCTGTAGTTCCAGCCTGGTTTTCAGCAGCAGAGTGTGTTTGACCTCGGCTCCGGCATCCTCGACCTCTTCCGGATATTCATAGGCTCTGGCAAAATAAAACCCCCGGGCTTTAAGACCTCCCCGATAATTTTTGATACGTGGATTCCAGAGGTGTTTGGTCTTGAAGCCAAGCTTTACCATGTATTCATCCATGACCCGCAGGCCCTCCTTGCTGCAGATGCCGGAGAGGATGGGAAACTCTTTCAAACCAAGAAACCCTCCGCCCAGGTCTCGCAGAACCAGGCCGAGGCCGGAGCCGTCATGCCCTTCCTTCATCGTTTCCAGGGCCATGATATTCTCCATTGGGGAGAAGTAACTGTCTGAAATTATGGCCCTTAGCCGGCACATTGTAGATTTCTCCTTGTATCGGATATGAACTGAAAAGAATCGCTGGTAAAAAAAGGGAAGCTCTATAGTAGTTTTTGTTGCTTTTGTCAAACCAGACAAAAAGGCTAAGTTGGTTTTTTATTTTTTTATTCTTTCGTTTCGAGCAAGCTGTCGGCATAAAGATTTCGCGGATCGGCATAACCTGGCAGGTTGCTGAAGACCGGGCTCGCCGGCAGGAAAAAACGAAGCCAGTGTGTCGGTAAACGGGAAAACCGGAGCACGGTGCCGGCCTGTTGGAGAATGTTTTTGTAAAAGGACAGGCCTTTTTCCTCGGCTTGCAGATAGAAGGCGTCTGCCGGCTTGAGACCGACCCGGGCTGCGGCCGCGCTGACGGCGTCGGCCAGTGATCCGAGATGATCAACCAGGCCCAGGGCCTTGGCCTGGCGCCCGGAAAAGACCCGGCCTTCCGCGGCCCGCATGACTTCCTGGGGATTTAAGTGCCGGCCTCCGGCAACAATTTCAAGGAAACGCTGGTACCCTTGATTGACACTTAGTTGCAGAGCCCGGGCCCGGGCTGGAGGCAGGGGTCGGGTTGGGTCGAGCTGGCCGGCGGTCGCGGTGGTGCCGAAGCCGTCACTGTGCAGTCCCAGGGCGTCGAGGCTGCGGTCGAAACCCGGCCAGGCCCCGAAAACCCCGATGGAGCCGGTCAAGGTGCTGGCCTCGGCCCAGATTTCATCGGCGTCGGCGGCAATCCAGTAAGCTCCGGAGGCGGCCAAACCGGCCATTGAAACCACGATTGTTTTGCCGCTTTCTTTGAGATTCAGAAGCTCGGCCCGAATGATTTCCGAGGCCGTCAGACTCCCGCCGCCGCTGTCCAGGCGCAGGACGATGGCCTTGATGCCGGCATCTTCGCGGGCCTGGCGCAGAAGTCTTGTTAAATTCCCGGCCCCGAGCAGATGGCTTGGCTGATGGCCGGGCATGATTGTGCCTTGGGCGCTGATGATGGCAATCTTTTCAGAGGTGCGGGGACGGGTGAAGGATTTTTGACAGCTGCGGCTGTAATCTTCTCCCGCAATGTGGTTGAAGTCACCCTTGCCTTTATCGTTGCCCATGATTGCCGCCAGATAGCGTTGTTGCTCGGGGCCGGTCAGAAGACGGTCGACGAGGCCAGCGGCCAGGGCGGCGCGCGCGGCGTGACCTTCCTGAAGCAACAGGTGTCGGTCGTAGTTTTCAAGATAGTCCAGAACGGCGCCGACGCTGATTTGCGGGCGTCCGGTCTGAATCAGCTCAAGGGCGATTTGCCAGAGATCCTCAAGCCAGAATCGGCTCGCTTCCAGATCTTCCGGCGATATACTGTCGCGGATGAAAGGTTCAAAAGCGGATTTGCAGGCGCCGGCACGAAAGAGGTGGAAATCAATCTTCAGTTTTTCCAGGGCGCTTCCGGCATAGAGGCGAAAATTGGAAAAACCTTCCAGCTCGACCCCGCCGATGGGGTTGAGAATGATCTCGTCGGCCTGGCAGGCCAGTAAATAGTGCTTCTGAGTAAAATGATCGGCGACGGCGATAACCTTCTTGTTGCGGGCCTGAAAATCTTTGAGGGCGCGGTTGATGGCTTCTATCTGACTTAAATTTATTCGTCGGATGTGCTCGGGTTTGAAAACCAACAGTGGAATCCCGGGGTCGGCGGCGGCCCCGGCGATAACGTCTATGATTTCCTGGAGTGGGGTTTCCTGCAGCTCCGCGAATTCCTGGCGCAGCCAGGCCTGCAGGGAATCGCCGGGGGGTGGTCTGTCGCTGATCCAACCGCGGGGTTCAAGGATCAGGGCGGCGGGTCTGGGCGGGCTGATTTCCCCACGGAGGCTGAAAAAAAAACAGAAAATAATGCTCATGAAGGCGATAAAAAGCAGGTTGGCAACCAGTCTGCGGCCGAAATTAATCATCTGCCAGAAGGCAACGCAGGCTTTGCCGGCAAAGCGAAGAACTGTTTTCATGTTGTCTGGAAATCCTTGAGTTTGGGCCGATCCGCGAGCCTTTATAGGGGGAATGACAGCGAAAAATCACCCTGTCGGGTGCGATTGGCCGTAAACAAGCAGAATGTGATAGCTGTTTGAAGGTTGTTTGCCAGATCGGCTTAAACTCTTAGCTTTATTATGAGCGAGATGTCAAGTGCCAATCCGGGTCCGGACGAAGGGGACTCATGCGTCTGAGCTGAAAAAGGCCACAAACTGATCATCGTTGGGGGAGCTAACCTGTGGTTTGAAGGAAGGACGAACTGCTTTTTGCCGCTGATCGTCGGCAGCTTCAAAATCCTGAAACAGTCGACGATCAGCGGCTTAATCTTGGCGGCCGAGCGGGTTTTATCAGCCTTTCAGGATCTGTTTGGCCGAGTCATCCATGACGTCGGTCAGAAAGGGGATGCCGGTGACGGCTTCGGTTTCCCGGTTGCCGGAAAAAAGTTCATTCCGGGTGATTTCGTTGATATTGAACTTGCGGGCTCCGGCCAGCAGCTGCTGGAGTCCGGCGGCCAGTTTGTCGGCCAGTGTGAACATGGCGATGGCGCCGTAGGGAATATGCTTCATTTCATCCGAGCCGACCTTTTTCTCGACCTCATAATAACCGGCAAAGATTTCATCGGCCGAGCGCCCGTACTGGGCGACATTGGGCGGTAGGGCGTCCCAGTTGCCGCTTAAGCGCTGCCGCTGCTCCGGTTTGACCACCCCTTCAATATTGGCTCCGAGGTAGTTTCCATCCGGGAACGATAAGTGATTAAAAATATTATAAAAATTATGTTTTTTGCTTTATATTTTCATGGCGATATGCTATGTACTTTGGCGGTAAACAATTGATATCATTGAAAACTTATCCTCCCGGGAGCAAATAAATGAGAGTCCGCAAAACCAATCAGAGAGACCTCTTTTCAGTCACATTACGGCATGACATCGGTAAAGAGCTAGAG
>DSCM01000099.1 GCA_011049115.1 Pseudomonadota bacterium | reverse complement strand
CTAATGGTGTTGCGTGAATGACCAGTATCTCTGGAAATCTTACTGAGACTGTGACCGTATACCCGATTGGCTGTTCGGATATGTTCATATTGATCCATCCTAAGCATCCTTTCACCTTTTCTGCTTATGGTTTTAAAAACCATATACAGAAAAGGTCGCTGTGGGTGGTCAATTTTCCGTAATCACTAGCTCTTTAACTGATCAATTTTAGAGTATCACAACCAGTTCGCCCTGGTAATATGAGATTTAAGCCGTTATCAGGGTCTGGCTTTTTTGCCCGCCGTTACCGATCACGCCGACCTATCAATAAGACAACGTTAAAACCGTGTCAAGGTGCTTTCCATAAAGTAATTATTCCTACACATAATGTGTGGGAATAATCGGCGGACCGGCCGTAATCACAGGCCCGGTTCAACAGGTCCGGCGGTTCCGGCCAGCGGCGGCGGGCTTTGCCTGCCCTGATTTTTCTTGATCGTTGAGTTCTTGGGAAAGGGTCGGATCCGGAAACACGCGGTTCTGGGAAAAAGAATCAAGTCCCGGGGTATTGGGCTAATTCGAGCAGGATGCCTTCGGGGCCCGGAAAATAAACCATCTTTTTCCCGGTCTTGGTAAATTCCTGAATGGGGCTGAGCGGTTTGACCCCGTTGGCCTTCAGAACCTCCACCGCTTTTTCAATATCTTGCACCTGAAAAGCCAGATGCCGAAAGCCCGGAGTGTTGGCCTTGTCCGAATGCTCTGTTGCATGGCCGGGCGGCGAATCAAACCGAATCAATTCTACCGAGACGCCGTCACCGGGCAAGCTCAGGCGAAGATACTCGGCATCGACATTTTCAAGCCCCACGGTCCTGAATATCCAATCGCCCCGTAGTCTCGCCTGGTCCTGAATCTTAAAGTCCAGAAGAACGAAGAATTGTCCGGCCTTTTCCAGGTCCCTGACCACAATGTTGAGATAATCGATTTTCTACAGGATGCGTGAATCAGGCATCAGTTTGACGGGCTCCTCGAGACTATGAATAATCGACGGAACGAAGAATCAGGCCGGAAGCCGGGGCGGTAAGGCCGGCGGCGGCGCGGTCGCGGGCGTCAAGAATCCGCGTCATGGCTGAAGGGTGAAGTTTGCCGCGACCGCATTCGGTCAGGGTGCCGACCATGACGCGGACCATGTTCTTGAGAAAGCCGTCGCCTTTGACGAAAAACAGCAGCAGTGCGCCCCGGCGACGCCAGCGGGCCTGGAAAATGGTGCGCTCACTGGTGCGGGATTCACCGTCGGCAGCTTTAAAGGAGAGAAAGTCATGCGTGCCGACCAAGCGCAGCGAGGCCTGACGCAGGGCGTTCAGATCCAGGGGCTGGCGAATATGCCAGGTAAAGCGACGCAGCAGCGGATTGGCGACCGGAGCGTTGTCGATGACATAGAGATAAGTTTTACTCCGGGCCGCCATGCGGGCATGAAAGTCCGCCGCCATCTCCTCAACCCGGCGCACCCGAATATCGTAAGGCAGCAGGGCGTTGAAGGCGGCGCGGATCTTCTCCGGGGAAAGCTTGCCCGCGTAGGGCCAGGAAGCCACCTGACCCCAGGCATGAACCCCGGCGTCGGTGCGCCCGGAGGCGCTGAAGCGAAAGCTTTCGCCGCAGAAACGCCGGGCCGCGCTCTCCAGGGTTTCCTGAACGGTCACCGCTCCCGGCTGTACCTGCCAGCCGTGGTAAGCGGTGCCGTCGTAGGCGATGGTTAGTTTAAGGGTTCTGACCTGCGGGGAAGACAAAAGCAAAACCGCGGGTTACGAGGCGACGGCGCGAATATCGAGAATCACGAATTCCTTCTGACCGGACGGCGTCTGCAAAACCACATCGTCGTCGACCTCCTTGCCGAGCAGGGCCCGGGCCAGGGGCGCGGCAATCGACAGGCGACCCTGTTCGATATCGGCCTCATCCTCGCCGACCAACTGATAAACCACTTCGGCCCCGCTGTCCTCGTCCGCCAGGGTCACGAAAACCCCGAATCTGACCTGATCGGGATCCCCGAAATTCTTCGGATCGATCACCTCGGCCCGCGCCAGGCGGTCACTGAGATAACTGATTCGACCCTCGATGAAAGACTGTCGGTTCTTGGCCGCGTCATACTCGGCGTTTTCACTCAAATCCCCATGATCGCGGGCCTCGGATATCGCGCGGATCACCTGCTGGCGGTCGACGCTCTTCAGCTGATTGAGCTCCTCTTTAAGTTTTTTATAACCGTCCGGCGTGAACGGCACTTTGGCCATACTGCACATCAGAAATAAACTCCGTAAGTCAAGATAGAGGTTAGAAAATCCGCTTCAGGTCACTTTGCATGATAATCCTGAATCGCCTTGAGGTTAACTTCCCGTTCATGCAGGGCGGCAATCGCCGCCGCCGCCGCCTGAGCACCGGGCAGGGTGGTAAAATAGGGCACGCCGTGATCCAGGGCGACCCTTCGAATATAAAGCGAGTCCACGCGCGAACGGGCGTCTCCGGGCAGATTGATCACCAGATCAATTTCCCGGTTAAGCACCAGATCGATCGCGTTGGGACGGCCTTCCTTCTGTTTTTTTATGGCCCGGTTGGCAATCCCTAGATCGGTCAGGGCCTGGGCCGTGCCCGAGGTCGCGATAAAACTGAACCCGGCTTTCACCAGAGGCTCGACAATACTTTGCAGACCGGCTTTATCGGTAAGGCT
>DSCM01000098.1 GCA_011049115.1 Pseudomonadota bacterium | reverse complement strand
TGCGGTTTTGAATGGCGCACCAATATCGCTTTGATCGGCGGTTTCGCCGCCAAGGAGGTGGTCGTTTCAACCCTGGGGACGGCTTACTCGATGGGGGAAACCGATCCGGAGGCCTCCGGATCGCTGGCTCAGCGCCTGGCCCGGGATCCGGCCTGGAGTCCGCTGGTGGCTTTGAGCGCCTTGTTTTTCATGGTTTTTTACGCGCCCTGTTTTGTTACCGTGGTCTGTATCGCCGGCGAAGCCGGTTCCTGGAAGTGGGCCCTTTTTTCCGTGGCCTACAGCACCACCATCGCTTTTATCCTGGCGGTCGGGGTTTATCAGGGCGGCCGCTGGCTGGGCTTTTAAAACCCCCCGCATAACTTTAGCGTTGTTGTTTTCACATCGAGACGTGAAAATCAGGAAGATCGGGGACATGACCTGATTTATGTTGAAAATCAGGATCGTGTCTCCAGGTTTACCGGGAGGGCTGAATTAACACCAACGCTATCCTTCGGCGCGGTTCTTCGGCCGGTCTGAACAGCGAGTTACCCCGCAGGTTGCTTTCTCAGGGCCTGGCCAAGGTGTTAAACCTGGCCTGAAAACGTTCCCAGTCCGCTTGCTCGAGCCCGGCGACGCCGTAAGGGCGTTCCCGCAGGTCGTGCCCGTCGGAACCGCCGCCGACCAAGAGCCCTTGCTCGGCGGCCAGCCTTCTCAAAATCCTTTTTTCTTGCTCCCGGTGTCCGGGGTACTCGATTTCCAGGCCGTCAAGGCCGAGTTTTTGCGCATCCAGCAGTTCCGGCAGGAGTCCGGCGACTACCGGCCAGGGCGGCAGAACCTCGCGGTAGTGTGAGGGGGGGGGAAAAGAGCCCGCCGCCGGATGAGCGAGAAGACTGAGAAAGGGAAATTTCGCACGCAGCGGCGGCACTTTTTCCGGGTCGACGCCCGAAGGGATGTAGGCCGGGCTGTGGTTGGCGATGATCTCATTGACCTGGCCGCGCGCAAGCTGGTGGTTTTCGGCCAGAACCCTGGCGAAATGGCGGCGAGTGACATTGTCCGCCAGGCTTTCCAGCTCGGTCGTGGTCAAAATTCTCTTTAATCGGGGACAGCTTCCGGTGGGGCCGTAAACCCGATTGATGGCGGCCACCCGCTCCCGGGCCAGGGACGAGCCGCGACCGGCGGCGAAAAGTTCCTCCAGCGTCCGGCAAAAAGTCGGTTGTCGCAGCCATTCCGGCTGAAAATAAAGCAGCAGATGCAGGGAACCGACGAACTCAGGTCTTTTAAAGCGCAGGGTCAGCTCCACGCCGGGAATGACCAATATGGCGGCGGCGCCCCCGGCGGCCAAAGCTTCGTCAAGCCCGGCCAGGGTGTCGTGGTCGGTCAGGGCGACCGCCGTCAGGCCTTTGGCCGCGGCCTGGGCGACCACCTCGGCCGGGCTCAGTTCGCCGTCTGAAGCCAGACTGTGATTATGCAGGTCGGCGACAATTTTGCGTGGGGTGGAATCCGGCATCGTTTTATCCTTCTATCTTTCCAGGGGCCGCCTCTCTCTTTCCCATTTGGCCATGTGGCCGGTCAGGGTGATGACGTTTGTAAAACCCAGGCTTTCGAGTTTCCGCCGGGCCCAGGCGGCGCGGGGGCCGTAAGCGCAGTAGATAATCAGCGGCTTTTGGCGGTCGCCGAGCAGCTTCAGCGCCAGGCTGAAATCTTCCCGGTAGTGAAGGTTGATGGCCCCTGGGATGCGCCCTCTTTTATATTCCCGCGCCGTTCTGACATCCAGAATCAGCGGCGCCTCGCCTTTTTCAATCAGTTCCAGCAACTCAGCGCCGGTGATGCTGTCGGTAAAAGACCGGGTTTCAGCCCGAAGAGGGTCGCCCCAGAACAGGTTAAGCAGTAACGGCAAAAAAAGTAAGAGCCGGGACAATATCCTCGGGAGAGGTCGAATTGAAAGTCGGCGCACGGGTTTTCGTCTTTTTTTATGAAATTATATGGATAGTGTTATATTTTGATAGATTCGCGGCTGAAGATAGCTATTATTACTGTTTTAGTCAAGTAAAAACGTAATTATTCGGTCCACCCCGAAACTCGGGCGGAAAATTCGGGGACATGACCTGATTGCCGCAGGAAATCGGGATCGTGCCCCGGATTTTCCGGATTTTCCGTTTATCAGATTTCCCAGGTGTGAGCGCTGCTTGCATCAGGAGCGTCTGATTTTATGTTTGCCGATTTTATAACGCAGAACCCGCTCGCTTAAACCCAGGGCGTCGGCGGCCCGGGTCTGAACCCAGTCGGCGTTTTCCAGGGCTTCGAGCAAGAGCCGGTGTTCCAGGGCGAAGAGTCGCGCTTCCAGGGTGTTGCGGTTGCTTTTTTCGGGAAAACGAATTTCGGTCGGCAGATCTTCGAGCTTGATCAGGGAGCTGCGGGCCAGGGTGGTGCAGCGTTGAACGATATGCTCGAGCTCGCGGATGTTTCCGGGAAAGCCGTAACGGGCCAGGGCGCTCAGAGCCTCGGGCGCGAATTCGATGCCGTGTAGGCCATGGCGCTGCAGCAGCTCCCGAACCAGTTGGGGAATATCCTCGCGGCGTTGTCTCAGCGGCGGAAGCTCCACCTCGATTACCTTGAGGCGGTAAAAAAGATCCTCGCGAAAACCGCCGGCCGCCACCATTTCCCCCAGATCCCGGTTGGTCGCGGCCAGCAGCCGAATATCGACCTCGATTTCCTTTTCTCCTCCGACCCGGTTGATTTTCTTTTCCTGCAGGGCGCGCAGCAGCTTTGCCTGGGTGTTCAGCGGCAGCTCCCCGATTTCGTCAAGCAGGAGGGTGCCGCCGGCGGCCATTTCAAAATGGCCGCGATGCCGCCCGGCGGCGCTCGTGAAGGCTCCTTTTTCGTGACCGAAAAGTTCCGATTCCACCAGATGCTCCGGCATTGCCGCGCAGTTGACGGCGATAAAGGGAGATTCCTTACGGGGGCTTAAGAGATGGAGCAGGCGGGCGATCAGCTCCTTGCCGGTGCCGGTTTCTCCGCGGATCAGAACCGTCCAGGGGGTCGGCGCCGCCCGCCGGACCAGGGAGAGCAGGTTGAGCATGGCCGGACTTTTTCCCACCATTTTCAAGGGCAGTTCCTGCTCCCGGCTCAGAATGCGATTGACCTCCTCGACATCCAGGCTGATCAGCAACTCCTGCTCAAGCTCGCGCAGGCGTTGCAGCAGTCGTCGCAAATCGACCGGTTTTTCAAAAAAATCAACGGCGCCGGCGCGCATCACGCTGACTGCGGTTTCCACTTCTCCGTAGGCGGTGATCATGATGGTTTTCAGTAGCGGGTTGATTTCCTGCAGGACCGGAAGCAAGCCGTCCCCGGTAATATCGGGCAGCCGGTGGTCAAGCAGGGCCAGGTCGATATGCCGTTCGGCGACCGCCGCCCGCGCCGCGCCGCCGTCAGCCGCGAGGCTGACGGTGAAACCCTGTTTTTCCAGAAAGCCGCCCAGCAGCTCGCGCTGGTCGGCTTCGTCGTCAATGATCAGAATGTGCATGAATGTTTTCTTTCACCTTTTCGTTCTGAGCGCCGGGCGCCGGCAGCCGGATGTGCTGGCGCAGGATTCCGGGCGCGGGACTGCTTACCCGAAAACCGCCGCCGTGGGCGCTGATGATACGTTCCACAATCGCCAGCCCGAGCCCGCTGCCCCGGGCCTTGGTTGTAAACCAGGGCTTGACGATACGCTCAAGTTCCGGGGCCGGAACGCGCAGGCCGGGGTTTTCCATGAGCATTTCGACAAAATTATTTCGGTTTTGCAAGGAAATTTTCAACCAACCGCCTTTGGGTTGAGCCTCGGCCGCGTTTTTAAAAAGATTTTCCAGGGCCTGGCCGAGAAGATCGGCGTCCGCCATAATCGTGATCGGAGTTGTCTGAAAAGCGCTTTGCAGACTGATTTCGATGCCGGCCGCGTTTCCATATTCCCGATAGAGGGTGATCAGGTTGTCGAGCAGGGCGACGAGATCCAGCGCTTGTTTTCGAATATGCAGGGGGTGGGCGAAACGGCGCAGATCGCCGACGATATGGTCGGCGCGGCCGACCGCCTGCCGCAGGGCTTCCACCAGCCTGGCGTATTCGGGAGTAAGGCCGCTGTCCTCGAGTTCCAGCCGCTGTAGGCCGATGGCGATGGCGTTTAAAGGATTTTTGATTTCGTGGGCCAGGGCCGCCGCGGCCCGGCCCAGGGCGGCGTCTTCGTGCTCGCGGGCCAGGCGGCGTTCAAAGTCCCGGGCCCGGTGTACGGAGGTCAGCTGGTAGCGGTAGAGAAGCCACGAAAAAAAGATGCCGAGAGCACTCAAAATCAGGGCGAAAAGCAAAAAATCGCGCCACAGGCTTTTTTGCCGGGCAAAGAGAAATTCCGCATCAAAACCGGCGACCAGGGTATGGCCGGACGGCAGCCGGACTTCGACCATCATGTTGGCCGGCAAACGGCGGCTTTCCGGTAACGCGCCGGGCAGGTCCGCCGGTTTCTCAGCCACAATTCCGACCTGGTTTATGCCCGGCAGACCACTCAGGGTCTGTAAAAGTCGCGGTAGACCGACCCGGTCCTGTAATTCTTCCAGCCCCCGGGCATTGAAACCCAGGAGAATGCCGCCCTCGCTCTCCCGGCGGGGATAGAAAAACAGAAACATCCGGCCGGCGGCATCATGGATAAAAAGTTTTTCCTCGGGCCGGCTTTGGCTGAGAAGGGCCAGAGCCTGTTCGCTTTCCCAGCCGGGCGGGCCGCTGCTGCGGTCGAGTTGGTTTCGCAGGGTGATCCCGTTGAGGCCCGATTCCAGGGCCAAGGCGGTCAGTTCTTCTTCGTTGAAAGGTTCAATCGCGGCCAGATAATCCACGAACCGGGCCGAGTTGAACAAAAAGGTGTGGGCCGCTTCGCGGATGGCGGCGGCGGCGGCGACGGCATTGTCCGCGTTGAGTTGAATAACGCGGGCCAGAAGTTGTGCATGTTCCTGGGAATGCCGGTTAAAAGAACGGCGTTCATTCTCCGCCTGACGAAAAAAATAAAGCAGCACGACAAGAATCAGAATGCCGAAAAGGGCGAGGTTGATCAGCCAGAGAGGCGGACCGCTTGGGGCTGAATTCGAGGGCGATTTTTTTTTCATTTCAGGTTTTCCCTGGATCAAGGGGCCGGCGCCGGGCGGTTCTTATTTCAGCGGCCTCCGCCTTTGCCGCCGTGGCCGCGGCCGCCGCGAATCCGTCCCTTGCCGCCGAGCCGGGAGCGGACGCCGGTTGCGTCATGATGGCAAGCCCTGGAAAGGCGAAGGATGCGGCCGTTGGGGTCGGCTTTTTCCCAGATGCGAATATCATCCCCGGGTTTGAGGTTTGCGGGCAGTTCACCGGCGGGGATATCAAGCTCGATGAGTCCTGAATCTGTAGACTTTCGGTCGGGACCGGTCGGCGCGGTTGAAACGCCGGAGCCGGCATTCAGGGCGATTTTCAGGTGAACGATCGGCGGAGTTTCAGTTTCCACCAGGCTGAGGACTCGGCCGCGGGTCAGCTCCCAGGTTTGGGCCAGGCCAGGCCGGCCGCCAAAAATCAGGCAGCAAACGCCCCAGAAGACTAGAATGAGTAGCTTAAGCGACCTTGCCATTGATTTGCCCGAAAATTATCTTCTTCCAGATCAGAGTTTCTTTGCAGCCGACTCCAGCTGCCGGAAATCGTCCAAGGACCTTGCCGCCAGGCGGCGCCGAGAGTGAAAAAATAGTTTTTTTCGCGGCGCTCCTTTTGCTGATAGTCATATTTGTAAGACGAGCGTTCGCCCCCGCCCGCAGCGTTCAGTGAAAGTGTCGGCGTAATCCGCCGGTCCAGACTCAGATTCAGCCCCGAGGTCGTCCGGCTTTCCAGGTCAATCGAAGAGTGACGCTGCTGGTAGAAAATCCCGCCCCCGAGTTCCAGATAGGGGTTGACGGCGTAAGCCGATTCAAACCTGATCGTGGTCAGGCGGTCACTGCGTTCGCCGTTATTATGGCGGGAGCTTCCGGGCTCGCCCCGGCCCGGGGAAAGATCGCCGCGAGCTTGCCGGGTTTGGTTTGCAGTCGGTCCTGAGCCGAGACTCAACTTTCGGTGGAAACCGTCGGTAACATAATCGGCGCAATATTTCTCCCAGCTCAGTTCACAGGCGAAGATCAGATCAAGGCGTAAGTCGAAAGGCCAGACCAGGCGGCCGCCAAGGTTCAGAGCGTCAAAGTCGTTGTCCGGAATCAGCGGGTTACGCCGGTTGTTGACCAGGCTGAAAAATTCCAGGGACAAGGGCAGGGCTTGCAGTCGGCTCGCGCTCTCCAGGCCCAGACCGAGCTGGTAGCGGTCATCTTCTCCATGATAATCACAATAATCGGCAAAGGCAGAGAGGGTGAGCGTCGTGGCTCCGCTTAAGGACCGATTCCACCGAAAATCAATTTCCGCCTGGTTGAAAAAGGCACCCGGGCCGCCTTTGGTCAGCAGAAGGTTATCGTCATAGCCGCAACTGATTCCGGTCTCAAGATTGAACGCAGCGGCCTCAGCGAACGTGAAAAGGCTGATCGCGACCAAAAGCAGCGGGCTTCGCCATCTTTTCAGGCCTTCATAGAACCTTTTCATGCTTTTACACCAGAAAAGGTTTGGGTGGAAATCCTTGTCGGCGGACGCGGCCCGGCATCTTTTGGGTTGCCGGGCCCGGCTCCGCGGGCCCGGTTTTTCAGCGGCATGGTCCGGCCTTGCTGGTGTTTGTCGGCGCGAGCCGGCTTTTTTCAGTCGTGGCTGACGGGTTTGATTGGTTTCAACTTTAGGTTATTTGTCGCGCCGATGCAATTAAAAAATTAATGTCGCCTTTACCGTACCGCGCAGTTCATTTTGGGTTTGAAAGAATCAGAAAGTGAACTGATGGGAGTACTTGTTTGCGACCAGCAGACGTGCCGTCAGGTGCGGGTCGTAAAGAACGCTTGGGTTGCGGGGCTGGTACCCTTATTGGAATCTTCCGGGGACACGATCCTGATTCCTCGACGAAAATCAGATCCTGTCCCCGGAAGAGCGAACGGTTATAGGGTTTTGGACTGAAAGGTTTTACTTCTGGCCCAGGGGACAGGTTCCACCCTTGACGCAGGTTCCCCCATTGACACAGGAGCCGCCGGCTTGCCGGCCGCCTCTCCAGACCGGTCCTTCGGCTGTGCGCAGGGTGATGATCGTGCCGTCAGCCATGGTCAGGCTGATGGCGATCAAACGGGTCGAAGTGTCGCTGAAGGTCACTTCAACCGCATCAAGCTCGATCTCTTCACCGACCTGAGGCTTGACCACACCCAGGGAATTCCAGAAAGCCTGGGAACCGAGACCGTAGACGGTGACGAATTCACCGGCGCCGGTATCGATGGTCAGGCCGGCGCCGGCGATGCCGGAGGCGCTGACGGTTCCCGCAATGTTTACGGCGCTGTCCAGATCAATCTCAAGCATTGATCCGTCCCGCATGCCTTTGCCGTTGCCGGCCCACAGGGCGGAACTGCAGAAAAGAGCGAAAATCAGAGCCAGGGTGATACTTACCAGAGTTTTTTGCATGGTTTTCTCCATTTGTCTATTTAAGGGTTTACGTTCGTTTGCGGTGGTGACTATTTCCCCCGCAGTTTTGCCGAGGCTTAAAAAACAGGTCCGGCCGGACAACCGCGCCTGAAACTTTTTTGTTTTCCGGTCGGACCGGATCCTTCAGGCTGCGGTTTGCTGGTTTGGTTATGAGTATTAGCGAAGAGTGTGCCAACCCTATCGCGTGTTGTAACTATTTGATTGTTCATGTTTTTTTACTTGTTATAAAATTGCAGTGCGACAATCAGGGTCAGGTTTCGACAATCTTGTCGAAATGGTTTTTTCAGGGTCGGAATGAAATTGAGATGATTCGCCCTGTTTTTTTCTTGACAAATTTAAATGGATGTTTAAAGTATCCGTTTGTATTCTTTGCGGCGGCTGAGGTTTTTTTTTTGCGCTTTAGCGAGGATTTGCCGGGGCCAACTCTTTATCCTCGTTGCTTTCGGTATGGATTGCGCCGCGAAAACCCGGAGAATCAAAGGAGCCGCCCTGATTTCTGCGGGAAGTCGGGGCGCGTGTTCCCGGCTTTTCGGGTTGATTGCATAATTACCGGCGGGGTTTCTCGCGGAAGGTTTTATTGATGACGGTCAAGCGAAAAAAAAAGGGCACCCGGCAGCGTCTTCTCGAGAGCGCCGCGATCATTTTTTCCGAAAAAGGCTACGCCAATACCTCGGTGGCCGAAATCTGTGACCACGCCGAAGCCAACATTGCTTCCGTGAATTATCATTTTCGCTCCAAGGAAGCACTTTATCTGGCGGTTCTGAAGTTCACCGGGGAACAGGCGGAAGCCCTCTATCCCTTCAAGCTCGACTTCAGGGACAGGCCGGAGAAACGGTTTTACGATTTTGTCCTGGCCTTGTTGCGGCGGATCCTGAGTGAGGAAACCGCAGGTAATTTTTATGGTCTGGTGGCCAAGGAAATGGTTGAACCGAGCGGGGCCGGCTGCGCTCTGGTCGCCGGTGAGATCTTGCGGCATCAAGGGCTTGTCAAAGCCTTGATTCGGGATGTCTGCGGCCGGGAACTGAATGAAAATTTACTTTTTCGCCTGCTGTTCAGTGTTATGAGTCAGTGCTTGTTTTTAAGCTATAACGAAAAAGGGCGTCGCTATCATCTGCAAAAAAATCCGATCCGGTTTGTCGACGCCGAGCGCTTCGCCCGGCACATCACCGATTTTTCCCTGGCCGGCATCAATTTTTGTTGCCGGGAATGATTTGAAGGTTAACTCATGTCGCATCAGCTGACGAGATTGGGGTTGGGGTTTGCTTTCCTGGCGTTGTTTTCCGGTTGTGTTCTGCGGCCGCAGCCGGAAGTTCGGGGCGCGGCGGCGGTCGCGCTGCCGTCCGGGTTTTCTCTTTACAGCGATGCCGAACCATCGTCGACACCTTGGTGGCACTCATTTAACAGTCCGGAACTCGACTCTCTGGTCACGCTCGCCCTGCAATCTGATTTTACGATCGTTCAGGCTCAAGCCCGTCTTGAACAGGCGCGCTATACGGCTCTGAAGGCCGGCGCCTATCAATTCCCCGAAATCCTGCAGACCGCTACCGGAGACCGGCAAAAAATCGACCGCCAAGGCAGCCCGGCGGTTTCTGAAGATGAGTGGAGTATGGGTTTGAGTCTGTCCTATGAGATCGATCTCTGGGGTCGGGTGCGAGCCCTCAAGGAAAGCGAAAAGGAAAATTTTCAGGCTTCGCGAGCCGATCTGCAGACGGCGGTTCTGGGGGTCAGCTGCGAGCTGACGGAAATCTGGCTCGAACTGATTGAAAATCGTTGTCATGAGGACCTGTTCGAAAGGCAGTTGGAGTTGCAGCGACAACTGCTGCAACTTATAACCCTGCGTTTTCCTCTGGCCCGGGCCACGGCGCTGGATATTTATCAGCAGCGGCAAATTGTCGAAAAACTGGAGGCCGCCCTGATTCCAACCCGTAAGAATCAGTTCGTGCTGCGGCGGGGCCTGGCGCTGTTGGCCGGGCGTGAGCGGCTTGAGGAAGCGTTGGTGGGCGCCCGAGATTTTCCCCGGATCGACTCTCTGCCGGCCCTTGGCCTGCCGGCCGACCTGCTGGCCGCCCGGCCCGATGTTCGCGCCGCCGGCTTGCGCCTGAAATCCACGGACTGGGAGCTGGTCGCGGCCCGGGCCGAGCGGCTGCCGGCGCTGCGTCTGACCTCTTCGGGTCGCTATTTTGCCGAGGCTCCGGCAGATCTTTTTGACAACTGGATTGCCAATCTGGCCGGCAGTCTGAGCGCGCCCCTGCTGGACGGCGGCCGGCGTCGGGCCGAGATCGGCCGGATTCGGGCGCTGGCGGACGAACGGCTGGCCGCCTATCGGCAAATTGTGATCAAGGCTGTGCATGAGGTTGAGGACGCTTTGGTGCGCGAAGCGGAAGCGGCCGCGATTCTGGCGTCATTGCGCCGTCAGCTGGAACTTTCGCGTCAGACCCTGCGTGAAGCCCGGCGGCGCTATCTCAACGGCAGCAGTGATTTTATCAATGTCCTTAATGAAGAGCTGACTTCGTTGCAATTAGAGCACGATATTATCAGTGAAGAGAAACGTTTGCTGGTGGCCCGGGTGGGGCTGCACCGGGCTTTGGGTGGAGCCTGGTTGCAGAGGGTGGCGGTCGGACCCACGGTCGAGACCGTCGGAAACTCCAGCCGGCCGGCGAAGTAATCCTTTTTATAACGATTCAGCCACGTGCTTATGAACTCGTGTTTAACCGAGAATATTCGGGTTGGCTGAATAGTCAACTTTAGTAATGAATTTTTTTTTGAAGAGTGGAAAAGATGTCCGAGATCTTACAGAAAATGGCGGCGGATACAGCCATGCCGAAACGTTCCCGGGCCATGCGTCTGCTGGCCCTGGCCCTGGTGCTGCTGTTTTTGACGGCGGCCTTTGTCCTCAGTCGTTATCTGTTGCTGACCCGACCGCAGGTGAGGCGTCAGGCGCCGGCGAAGATGGAAACCATGGTGGAAGTCATGGCCGTTACGCCGACCTCGCAAACGGTTACCATCGAAGCCCATGGCCGCGTGGTCCCGGCGCGGGAGATCAGTCTCAAGGCCCGGGTCCCCGGCCGCGTGGTCTACCTCCATCCCGATTTTATTCCCGGCGGAGTGATCCGGGAGGGGGAAGTGTTGTTGCGTCTGGACCGGATTGATTATGATCTGGAGTTGCGGCGGGCGGATGACGCCCTGGCGTTGGCCGAGGCGGATCTGCGTCTGGAAGAGGGCAGTCAGGAGGTGGCTCGGCAGGAGTGGAATCTGATCACGGCCTTAACCGATGATCTCGAAACCACCAGTCTGGATCTGGCCCTGCGCAAACCACAGCTGGCCAAGGCCGAAGCCCAGGTGAAATCGGCGCGGACGCTGCGGGAACGGGCTCGGGTCGATCTTGACAGGACGGTGATCAGGGCGCCTTTCGATCTGGTTGTGCGCGAGGAAAGTATTGATCTGGGATCTGAAATTCTGACCTCGACCCCGATTGCGACCCTGGCGGCGATTGATCTTTTCTGGGCTGAAATTTCGGTTCCGGTCGCCAAACTGGCCTGGTTCGAGCTGCCCTCGCAAGACCGAAAAGGAGCTTTGGTTGAACTCTACGGCCGTGAGCCGCTGCCCTATTCAGGGCGCATCGTGGCGCTCGCGCCGGATCTCGACAAGGATGGCCTGATGGCCCGCCTGCTGATCGCGGTCGACGATCCTCTGGGGTTGAAAAACGGTCGTTCTCCGTTGTTGTTGGGCAGTTTTGTTAGGGCCGTGATCAAGGGCGCGACCCTTGATCGGGTTTACCGGTTGCCGCGCTCGGTGCTGTCCGAAAATGATATTCTCATGCTGGCCGACAGCGAGGATAAATTGCGTTTTCAGCCGGTTGAAATTGTCTGGCGGGGCTTGCGCGAGGTTTTTGTCGGTTCCGGGCTTCAGCCCGAAGACCGGGTGATCATTTCAAAACTGGCGGCGCCGCTGGACGGCATGCCGCTGAAGGTCAGGCCGCCACGGACGGCAACCGACGATCATGAAGCGGGAAAAGTGAAGGAGGCCGGGGCGGCGCATGACTCGACTGAAAAACCCTGACCCTAAACCGCCGCGGGGCGGTTTGCGCCTCGGCCGCGGTCCGATCGGCTGGATGGCCGGTAATTCGGTGGCCGCCAACCTGTTGATGATTTTTCTCCTGGTGGGTGGTTTTTTCTGGGGGACCAGGATCAAGCAGGAGGTTTTTCCCGAATTTACCCTTGACCAGGTCGTGGTTTCGGTGCTGTATCCCGGCGCCAGTCCGGAAGAGGTCGCCGATGGGATTATTCTGCCGATCGAGGAGGCGATTCAGAATCTGGACGGCATCAAGGAGGTGTATTCGATTGCCAATGAAGGCAGCGGTACGGTTCGAATCGAGGCTCAGATCGATGCCGATCTGCAACAGCTGGCCGTTGATATCAAGAACGAGGTTGATCGCATCTATTCCTTTCCCGAGGATGCCGAAGAACCCCTGGTGACCATTCCCTCCCATAAGCGGCAGGTTATCACGATGTTGGTTTCTGGTCCGCGAGAAGCTCGGGTTCTGCGCGAAGTTACTGAAATGATTCGTGATCAGTTGTTGCATGATCCCGATATCACCCAGGTTGAGCTGCTGGGGGAAAGTCCCATGGAACTCAGTATCGAGGTTTCCCAGGAGGTGCTGCAGTCCTATAACCTGACCCTAGCCCAGGTCGCGGCCCGGGTTAAAAACGCGGCGCAGGATATTCCGGGCGGCACGATTCGGACCGCGGGCGGCGATATTTTAGTGCGGATGACCGAAAGAAAGGATTACGCCGAGGAATTTTCCCGGATTCCGATCATCAGTAATGCCGGGGGGAGTAGCGTGACCCTGGGTGAAATCGCCGAAATCAGAGATGGCTTCGAAGAAACCGACAAATTTCTTTTTTATAACGATCGGCCCGCTCTGGGAATCAATGTTTTCAGAATCGGAAACCAGACTCCGATCCAGGTCGCCGACGCGGTTTTCCGGCAATTGGAAAAACTACGCCGGATGATGCCGGAAGGCGTTTTTCTGGATACGGTTGACGACCGTTCCGAAGTCTTCAGACAGCGTGTCAATCTGCTCGTGAGAAACGGCTATTTCGGACTGGCCCTGGTTTTCATCCTGCTCGCGGTTTTCTTGGAAGCCCGACTGGCCTTCTGGGTGACCATGGGTATTCCCATTTCCTTTCTCGGCTCGCTGCTGGTGATTCCGTTGTTCGGGGTCAGTATCAACATGGTCTCGCTTTTCGCCTTTATCATCGCATTGGGGATCGTGGTTGACGATGCCATTGTCGTCGGGGAAAACGTATACAGCTACAAACAGGCGGGTTTAGGCTCGCTGGCCGCGGCGATCAAGGGGGGCAAAGAGGTGGCGGTGCCGGTGACCTTCAGTATTCTCACCAATATCGTCACCTTCATGCCGCTCTATTTCGTGCCCGGAGTCTTGGGTAAGATCTTTCGCCATATTCCGGTGGTCGTGGCCGCGGTCTTTCTTATCTCCCTGATTGAAGCCCTTTTTGTGCTGCCGGCCCATCTCGGTCATCAGCGAGAGCTGAGAAATCCGATCATGGTTTTTCTCAGTCGACAGCAGCAGAAGGTTTCCCTGGCGATCGCCGCCCTGATCCGCAATCTCTACGCTCCGTCGCTTTCCTTTTCATTGCGGTTTCGCTATGTCAGTATGAGCGTCGGAATTCTGATTCTGGCGGTGACGGTGGCCTATGTCGCCAGCGGACGTATGGGTATGACGCTCTTTCCCAAGGTAGAATCCGATTATGCCTATGCCTCGGCCACCTTGCCGGTCGGCGTGCCGGTGGCCGAAACTCTGGCCGTCAGCCGCCGGCTGACTGCTTCCGCCGAGAGCCTGCTGGATGAAATCGGGCGGGACCAACAGCTCAAGGGCATTCTTTCCTATATTGATCGTCATACCTCCTGGGTACAGGTCCATATGACGGCCCCGGAAATCAGGCCGGTCAATACCGGCGCTTTCACTGAGCGCTGGCGCCGTCAGGTCGGCGGTCTGGCCGGGGTCGAGACCCTGCAGTTTCAGTCCGACCGGGGGGGGCCGGGTTCCAGCGCGGCTCTGACTGTGGAATTGCAGCATCGGGACACTGAGGTGCTGGCCTCGGCCAGTGCCGAACTGGCGCAAGCCCTGGCCTCGTATCCCCTGGTTTCGGATATCGACGACGGTTTTACCCCGGGCAAGGATCAGTTCGATCTTACCCTGAAGAGCGCCGGTTACCAGCTCGGCCTGCAGCCGGCCGAGGTCGCCCGCCAGATTCGCAACGCCTACTACGGGTATGAGGTTTTTCGCCAGCTGCGCGGCCGCAATGAGATCAAGATCATGGTTCGTCATCCGGAGATTGAAAGAGAAGCTGAATATTATCTGGAGGAGATGCTGGTCACAACCCCGAAAGGGATCAAGGTGCCGCTGCTGGATGTGGTTAATGTTAGGCGGGGAAAGGCCTATACCAGCATTGAGCGCCTGGATGGACGTCGGATCGTCAATGTCACTTGTGAGGTGACCCCGCAAAGTAAGGCGGATATGGTGGGGGCGGCTCTGAAAAAGGAAGTCCTGCCGCTTTTGCAGCAGAAATATCATGGTTTAAACTATGATTTCGCCGGCAAGCAGGCGGATCGCATGGAGAGTATGGCGGCCCTCGGGCAGGGTATGATCCTGGCTCTGATGGTGATTTATTTTCTTCTGGCCATTCCTTTTCGCAGCTATATTCAGCCTCTGATTATCATGATCAGCATTCCTTTCGGCATTGTCGGGGCGATTGTCGGCCACCTCCTGATGGGCTATGGTTTAAGCTTGCTGAGTATGTTCGGCATCGTCGCGCTTTCGGGGGTCGTGGTTAACGACGCCCTGGTGCTGATCGACTTCGCCAATCGTCAGGTGCGTGACGGTGCAACCCCTTATGCCGCGATCATCAATGCCGGAACCCAGCGTTTTCGGCCGATTCTTCTGACCACGCTGACGACCTTTCTGGGCTTGATGCCGATGATTTTTGAAACCTCCAGGCAGGCCCGCTTTCTGATTCCCATGGCGATCTCCCTGGGCTTCGGCATCCTTTTTTCAACCGCTATCTTACTTGTCATGGTTCCGGCTCTCTACATCATTATCGAGGATTTTAAAGGACTCTGGCGGGGATTATGGGGGCAAAGCTGAAAAAAATATATTTCCCCTGAGGTTTCCGGATCGTCGCGTCCGCGGCGCCTGCGAGGTCATGGTTGCCGGGGTTCAGCTCAGAAAATCCGCGATGATTCTCCTGCCGGCAAACTCATGGCGCCAGCCTTGTAACAGAGGATGCCGCTTGGGGTCGCTGCCCCGGGTTTCAATCAGGTCTTCGATTTGCTGGCGATTGGCCAGCAGTCCGGGATCGAGGTTGTGCTCGCGGCCCAGTTCAAGAATGAAATCAGAAATTTTGCGGTAGGGCGCGCGCGCGGTTTTTTTCTGCCGCTCGTTTGCGGGCTGGGGCCAGAGCTCGGCCGGAGTCTGCAGGCCTTTTTTGATCGCCTCCAGCAGGGCCTGACCGTGCCGTTGTCCGCTTCGGGCCGGAAGGTCGCAGTTGTTTTTGAGGCTGGCGAGGGTTTGTGGTTGCCGAATCGCCAGATTGACCAGCATTTCATCGGAAAGAACATGGCGCCGCGGCAGGTCCCGCCGCCGGGCTTCCTTCTCCCGCCAGGCCGCCAGCTCCCGCAACAGGGCCAGTTCCTTGCCGGATAGCCGACGGCAGCCTTTGACCTTGGTGAAAACCTGGTCAAAAGGCGGGTCGTCATAAAGTTCCGGTCGATCATAGAGTTTCATCTCCTCGTCGATCCAGGCCCAGCGTTCCAGCAGCTCGGCTTTTTGCTTGATAGCCGTTCTGATTCGCGGCAGGAAGATAACGTCCTCAAGGGCATACTGACATTGTTCGGGGTTTAGGGGGCGCTGCAGCCAATTGCTGCGGGTTTCCTCCTTGCTCAGATTGCGGTCGGCAAAGGTGCGGCAGAGTTCGAAAAGAGAATAATTGGCCGAAGGGCCGATAAAACCACAGGCCAGCCTAGTATCGAAAATATTACGCGGGTAGCTGCCGGTCTGGTTTTTGAGAATGGTCAGGTCCTGGCGGGCGTCATGAATAATCTTTTCGATGGTGGGGTCCGCCAGAATCCGCCCCAGTGGTGCCAGCCGGTTATTCAGGGCCGGAATATCGATCAGCCAGGCCTGTTTTTCATGCAGAGCCAGCTGGACCAGTCCCAGCTGGGGATAAAAGGTTCTTTCCCAGAAGAATTCGGTATCGATGGCAACCCGGCCGTGGCGACGAATGCGGTCGCAAATCTCTTCGAGTTCTTCCGGGATTTCGATCAGCCTGGTGCGGCCGCTTTCAGGCAGGCTCATGGCTTGGCTTTTCCTTGTCGCAAAGATTATGAAGCCTTTTCCAGCGCGGGGATGAACCCCGCCGCTCGACTATCCAACGACGGTTTGCTCGGTTTGCAAAGAGGTACTTGCTTGAGTTCATTTCCGGTTTCTGCAAACCGAAAATGAACTGTGAGAGTTTAAAAAGCGGAGTCGTTTAACCCCTTTATCCCATGTCTCTATAGGTGACTTGGCCGTAAATCTCCAGAAGTTTTTTTGAGGAAGCTGTGCCGATATTCAAAATAAGCGACTTTTTACCGACCAACCCCGCCGCTTGCTCGCGGCGGGGTTGGTCGGAGATCGATATCGTTCTGGTCAGCGGTGACGCCTATGTCGACCATCCCGCTTTCGGGGTTGCCGTTATCGGACGCTGGCTTGAGGCCCATGGCTTTCGGGTGGCGATTTTGGCCCAGCCCGATTATCGTAAGGGTTCCGAAGGGTTTAAAATCTTCGGACGGCCCCGGCTTTTTTTCGGGATTACGGCCGGCAATCTTGATTCTATCGTCGCTAATTACAGCGGCAACGGAAAAATCCGTGACGATGATCCGTTTTCTCCCGCCGGCGACCCTTATTTTCCCGGGGCGAAGGGCAGAACCAACCGCCGGCGTCCGGATCGGGCGACGCTGCTCTACGCCAATCTGGCCCGGGCCGCTTTCCCCGGGGTGCCTCTGATACTCGGAGGGCTGGAGGCCTCGCTGCGGCGTTTTATCCATTATGATTACCGTCAGGAAAAACTCAGAACCTCGATTCTGGCCGACGCCAAGGCCGATCTTCTGGTGTATGGCATGGGGGAGCGGGCAATCCTGGAAAGCGCCCGCCGCCTGGCCGTCGGGCAGGATCTGGCCGGCATTGCCGGAACCTGTGAGGTTTTGCGCCCGAGCCAGATTCAGGACCGGGAGGTAAACGCAAAGGTGATGCGACTGCCGGGTTGGACCGAGATGGTCGCCGACCGGGGAAATTTTCTTTATGCCGAGTTGTTGATCGACCAGGTCGCCCGGCGGAGCGGGCCAGCTCGGGAAGTGCTTGTGCAGGAGCAGAAAAGCGGTTGGCTCTGGCAGAATCCCGCCGCCGAGTCTTTAATCCCGGCCGAGCTGGACCGGGTTTATGAACTCCCCTACACCAGGCGTCCGCATCCGGATGCGGGTCAGGTGCCGGCCTGGACCATGATCAAGGATTCTCTGACCATTGTTCGGGGTTGCAGCGGCAACTGTTCCTTTTGTGCTCTGACCCGGCATCAGGGGGCGAGGGTAGTCAGCCGCAGTCAAGCGTCGATTGTTCGAGAGGCCGAAAAACTTGCGCGCCAAGCTGACTTTTCCGGGATAATCAGTGACCTGGGCGGTCCCACGGCTAATCTTTACGGAACTTCCTGCCGTCGAGCTGAACCCTGTCCGCAGATTGACTGTCTCTACCCGCGGCCCTGTTCCAATCTGGCGATTGATGAGAGGGCTTTTCTCAAGCTCCTGGACCGGGTTGAAAGGATCGGGTCCGTCAAGAAGGTGCTGATCTCCTCCGGTCTGCGCCTTGCCCTGCTGCGTCGCACCCCGAAATTGCTGCGTCGGCTTATCGCCCGCCATCTGCCCGGAGTCATGAAGATCGCTCCGGAGCACAACGACCCGGAACTGTTGCGCCTGATGCATAAAAATGACGGCCTGGAGCTGGAGGATTTTCTGCTTGAGTGTCGTGGTCAGGCCAAAGCACTCGGGGTCGCGGTTGAATTTTCTCCCTACCTGATAGCCTCGCATCCCGGCTCGACGGTCGCCAAAATGGAACGGCTCGCCCGCAGTCTGGTGAACTGCGGCCTTCGGGCGCGACAGTTTCAGGATTTTACCCCGACGCCGGGCACGATCTCCACCGCCATGTATTTCAGCGGTCTCGATCGCGACACGCGGCGGCCCCTTCATGTTCCCTTCGGCAGCAGTGAACGTCGCCGGCAGCGGCAGGAACTGGAAAAAGTCAGCGGTCGTCAACAAAAACCGGGAAAATCCGGGGCGAAGGTCAGGCATAAAAGCTGATCATGGTTTATCTTTCCAGCGCTCATCGCGCCCGAATGGCCGCACTTTCGCGACCGCGCTCAGACAACCGCAATGTTATGGTGCTTCCTGGGCTCGGAAAAACGACGAACTTTCGCGAAGAAGGTTACGGAAAACCAGCTTACGTGCCCTCAAAACTAAAAAATGACGAAATCGGTGCCGGTTTTTTTGAAAAGAACTTGACATGGTCGCGCCTGACAGGTTAATGAGCGCCTATGAAGATGACTCTCAACCATAATCTTGTTTGGGGCTGGTGGTGGCCATGCACAATTGTTGCATCCGGGCTACCTCGGCAAGGGATGGGTTTAGGGTAACAGGGATTGACCTTTGAACCGATCTTTAAGGGCTGCGGCAAGGCTTGGATGCTTTCCGCAGCCCTTTTTTGTTTTTTTCGGGCCGCAAGGCTCTGAACGAGGTTTGCCATGAGCGAAAAGATTTTTCCGGAATTCAGCGAGTTTTCCCAGCTGACGGAACATTATCTCTATATCCCGGTTTGCCGCGAGATTGTCGCTGATCTCGATACCCCGCTGACCCTCTATTACAAGCTGGCCGCAGCGGAAGATTTTTCCTTTCTCCTGGAAAGTCTGGAGGGTGGAGAGCGCTGGGGGCGTTACAGTTTTATCGGTTATCGGCCGGCCCTGCTTTTTTGCCAGCGCCGGGGCGAAATCGAGATCGTCAGGGGGGCGCTGCGGCAGCGGCTGATCACGGTCGATCCTCTGCCGGAACTGGCCCGCCTGATGCAACTGATGCGCCCCGCTCCGGTGGCCGGATTGCCTGATTTTTACGGCGGAGCGGTCGGTTTTTTCTCTTTTGAGACCGTCAAGGCCTTTGAAAAATTACCGGATACGACCCACCGTGATGTCGACGGGGCCGACGCCTGGTTCATGGTTCCCGGCATGCTGCTGGTCCATGACAATCTGCGGCACAGTCTGTCTCTGGTTCGTCTGGTTGATGTCGGTGACGAAGCTATTAGCGGTGAAAAAAAGGCCGAGCTTTATCGCGAGGCGCTGACTGACCTGGATGAGGTTGTCAGTCGGATTCGCCGGCCGCTGGCCTGGGTGGCCCCGACTCCGGTATCTGAACCCCTGGCCTTTGAGGCCAATATGACGAAGGCTCAGTTCCTGCGGATGGTGGCGCGGGCGGTTGATTATGTCAAGGCCGGAGATCTGATTCAGGTGGTTCTGGCCCAGCGTTTTCACTGCCTGCAGAAAATCGATCCGGGGGCCGTTTACCGGGCTCTGCGTCTGATCAACCCTTCGCCTTACATGTTTCATTTTAATTTTGCCGGCGAGCGGTTGATCGGTTCTTCGCCGGAACTTCTGGTACGCAAAAACGGCAACCGGGTGGAGGTGCGGCCGATCGCCGGAACCCGGCCGCGCGGAGTCGATGCGGACGCGGACCGCCGCCTGGCGGAAGAGCTGCTGGCGGATCCCAAGGAGCGGGCGGAGCATATCATGCTGGTGGATCTGGGGCGCAACGACATCGGCCGGGTTGTCGATTACGGCCGAGTGCGGGTCGAGGAACTGATGAAAATCGAGCGCTATTCGCATGTCATGCATATCGTTTCCCATGTTGAAGGGGAATTGCGTCAGGGACTTGACATGTTTGCCGCTTTTCGGGCCTGTTATCCGGCCGGCACTGTGAGCGGGGCTCCCAAGGTCAGGGCCCTTGAAATTATCGACGAACTTGAACCGACCCGTCGGGGTCCCTATGCCGGGGCGGTTGGTTATTTCGGCTTTTCCGGGGATATGGATTTCGCGATTACGATTCGCACGGTGACGGTCAAGGACGAGCGCCTCTATTTTCAGGCCGGGGCCGGGATTGTGGCAGATTCCCGGCCGGAACTGGAGTATCAGGAAACGCTCAACAAGGCTTCGGCCATGCGTCGGGCTCTGGAACTCGCGGCCCGGGGCTGGTAGGGGGCCGGTAACCACCTTTGCCGGGGGTTGTTTTTTGAAACCCTTCGCCCTCCGGAGATGCTGGAGCTATGGCCTGCTTTTTACAGGAAATCGGAATCGTGTCCGCCAGAATATCATGTCAGCCAGCATCTGCTGGCTGAAGCGTTATCCTTTTATTTAGATTTCCCCGCTGGTCGGGGACGGTTAGGAACAGGAGTGCTTATAATGAAAATCAATGAAGCGATCGCCAGGATTGTGGAACGCCATGATCTCAACGCAAGCGACATGGAACAGGTCATGGAAGAGATTATGACCGGGGCCGCGACCCCGGCTCAGGTCGGCTCTTTTATCACGGCGCTGCGCATGAAAGGGGAAACAGTCGCCGAAATTACCGGCGCCGCCCGAGTCATGCGCGCCAAGGCGACCCGGGTTGAAACCGGGTTTGATCTAAGTTCCGGCGGAGAAATCCTGGTTGACACCTGCGGTACCGGTGGCGATGGTTGTCAGACCTTCAACATTTCCACCACTACTGCCCTGGTCGTGGCCGCCGCGGGTCTGAAAGTGGCCAAGCACGGCAATCGCTCGGTTTCCAGTCGTTGCGGCAGTGCCGATGTCCTGCAGGCTCTGGGGGTCAATCTGGAATTGACTCCGGCTCAGGTTGCGGTTTCAATTCAGGAAATCGGCATCGGTTTTCTTTTTGCGCCGTTGTTGCACAGGGCCATGAAATATGCCATCGGCCCTCGACGTGAAATCGCGATTCGCACGATTTTCAACCTTCTCGGGCCACTGACCAACCCGGCGGCGGCCAATGTTCAGCTGCTCGGGGTTTATGATCCGGCCCTGACCCGGCCTCTGGCGGAGGTTTTGAAGGGGTTGGGCGGGCTTCAGGCTATGGTGGTGCATGGCGCCGGGGGGCTGGACGAGCTCAGTCTGGCCGGAGCAAACCAGGTCGTCTGGCTGCGGGACGGGGAGCTTGCGGAAATGATTCTAAGGCCTGCCGATGTCGGCCTGACGGAAGCGCCGCTGGCCGCGGTCAGGGGTGGCGATGTCGAGGAAAATGCGCTTTTGCTGAAAAAGGTGCTGGCCGGAATCGAGACCGGCCCTCCTCGTGATATCGTTTTACTCAACAGCGCCGCGGTGTTTGTGGTCGCCGGCCAGGCAGCCGGTTTTCGCCAGGGGGTTGAGTTGGCGCAAGCGACCATTGCTTCCGGGCGGGCCCTGGCCAAACTGGAAAAACTGGTCGCCTTCAGTCAGGCGCTCAAGCCGGTTAGTGGGGAGAGACAAGGATGAGTATTCTCGATCAGATCATCGCCGCCAAAAGGCTTGAAGTCGCTGCGGCCAAACGGAAACAGGACGAAGTCTTGGAACGTTTTGCAAAAGAAGGCGTTTGCGAACGCGGTCCGCGACGTTCCCTGAAAGCGGCGCTGGGTTCTGAGGGTTCCCGTCCGCAGGCCCCGCGTATTATCGCCGAAATCAAAAAAGCCTCGCCTTCGGCCGGGCTTCTGAGCTGCGACTTCGTGCCTGTGGCGCTGGCCGCCGAATACCAGTCCGGCGGCGCGGCCGCGCTGTCCGTGGTGACCGAGCGGAATTTTTTCCAAGGGTCGCTGACGTGGTTGCGCGAGATCCGCTCCCAGGTTGCTTTGCCTTTGTTGCGTAAGGATTTTATTATCGATTCCTGGCAGATTGAGGAAAGTCTGGTCGCCGGCGCCGATGCCATTCTTCTGCTCGCCGCGGTTTTGGAGACGGGAGAGCTGGCTCGGTTTTTGGCGCGGGCCGAGGAACTCGATCTTGAATGTCTGGTCGAGATTCGTGATCTGGATGACGCCGCCAAGGTGGCCGCCGTCAATGCACCTCTGGTCGGGATCAATAACCGCGATCTGCGGGATTTTTCGATCGATCTGGAAACCAGTCTCAGGCTTGCGGCCCGGCTGCCGCAGGACCGATTGGTGGTCAGCGAGAGTGGAATTGAAAAACCCGCCGATATTCGCCGTCTGCAGGCGGGCGGAATCAACGCTTTTCTGATCGGCGGCAGCCTGGTGCGGGCCGGCGCCGACCGGTTGCGGCTGCTGACGGAGTTACAGACATGACAACTCTGATTAAAATCTGTGGTCTGACTCGGGCCGCGGATGTGCGGCTGGCCGCTGGCTGCGGCGTCGATCTGGTGGGTTTTGTCTTGGCCGAGAGTCCCAGGCGCGTAAGCCCGGAGACCGTGGCGAAGATCGGTGCCGAAATTCCGGAAAAGGTTATGAAGGTCGGGGTTTTTGTTGATGCGGAGCGAGACGAGATTATGGAAATTGCTGATTTCTGCAAACTTGATCTAATCCAGCTGCACGGTCATGAAGATGAAGCCTTTGCTCGGGCCCTGAGTCCCCGGAGGGTTCTGCGGGTTTGCCGTTTGGGTTCCGGTCGCGTTCTGCCGGCCGAGTCTTTCCCTTACGGCTGGGCCGCGCTGCTCGATACCTGGCTGCCGAAGCAGGCCGGGGGCGGGGGCCGGGTGTTTGACTGGCGACTGGCCGAACCCTGGCGGGGCAAGCCGTATTTTCTGGCCGGCGGCCTCAACCCCGGGAATGTCGAGGCGGCGATAAGGCAATTGCGTCCTTTCGGAGTCGATGTCAGTTCCGGAGTCGAGGCTGCGCCGGGAATCAAGGACCCGGATAAACTCAAGACTTTTGTCGCGGCGGTCAGAAGGGCCGACGGCAATGAAAGGTTGCAGGAACGATCATTTAATCTGGACAGGAGAGTGAGGGATGATGCTTAACGAAGATCTATTGCCGGATGCCAGGGGGTATTTTGGGGATTATGGCGGACGTTTTGTGCCGGAAACCCTGATGGCCGCGCTTCAGGAACTGGAGCAGGCCTGTGCTGAATATACTCAGGATCTGGCCTTTCAGGCTGAACTTAAGGAATGGCTGAAAAACTATTGCGGACGGCCGACGGCTCTCTATCGGGCCCGCAATCTGGCCCGGGAACTCGGCATTCGGGAGGTCTACCTGAAACGTGAGGACCTGGCCCATACCGGAGCCCATAAGATAAATAATACCATGGGACAGGCCCTGCTGGCTCAGCGGATGGGAAAAAGAAGGATTATCGCCGAAACCGGGGCCGGCCAGCATGGCGTGGCAACAGCGACGGCCGCCGCCCTGTTCGGACTGGAATGTGAGGTCTACATGGGGGAAAAGGATATCGCCCGTCAGGCCATGAACGTTTACCGCATGAGGCTTCTCGGGGCCCGGGTGATTCCGGTGCTTTCCGGCAGCCGGACCTTAAAGGACGCCACCAATGCCGCGATTCGTGACTGGGTTACCAATGTTCGCGACACGCATTATATTATCGGTTCGGTGGTTGGTCCTCATCCTTATCCGATGCTGGTGCGTAATTTTCAGCGGGTTATCGGTCTGGAAACCCGGGAACAGATTCTGGCGGCCAGCGGTTTGCTGCCGGATTGTCTGGTGGCCTGCGTCGGCGGCGGCAGCAACGCGATTGGTATCTTTCACCCCTTTCTCGAGGATGGTTTGCGCATGATCGGAGTGGAAGCGGCCGGCAGCGGTATCGCCGGTGGAGCCCATGCGGCCCCCTTGTCCGCCGGTGAGCCTGGTGTGCTGCATGGCTCCCTGAGTTATCTGCTGCAGACCGATGATGGTCAGGTCAAAGAAGCCCATTCGATTTCCGCCGGCCTTGATTATCCCGGGGTCGGTCCCGAGCACAGTTTTCTTCGGGATGCGGGCCGGGTCGAATACATCGCCGTCACCGATGACCAAGCCCTGGACGCCCTGGCGCTGCTCTGTCGCAGTGAAGGGATTATTCCCGCCCTGGAAAGTGCCCATGCGATTGCCGGGGTTGCGGCTTTGGCGGAACGCCTGCGTGATCAGGTGGTTGTGATTAATTTATCCGGGCGGGGTGACAAGGATGTCGCGACCCTGGCCGCGCTTAAAAGTGGAAAGGAGCTATGATGCAGCGTCTTGAAAATTGTTTTTCCCGGCTTCGGCAGGCGGGGCGCAAGGCCTTGATCACGTTTATCACCGCCGGCGATCCGATTTTGGACGCGACCCCCGAGCTGGTTGATTGTCTGGTGGCGGGCGGGGCCGATATTGTGGAACTGGGGGTGCCCTTTTCCGATCCCCTGGCCGATGGCCCGACAATTGAGGCGGCCTCAGGTCGGGCTCTGGCCCAGGGCGCGACTCTGGCGGGGATTTTGTCGACGGTCAAAGGCATTCGCCGGCGTCAGCCGCAGCTGCCTTTGGTTCTGATGACCTATTACAACCCCATTTTCCATTATGGCCTGGAGCGGCTGGTGGCCGAGGCTGTCGCGGTCGGGGTCGATGGTCTGATCGTTCCCGATCTGCCCCTGGAAGAGTCGGGAGAATTACGCCGCTTGGCGGTCGGACGTCTGGCCGTGATTCCTCTGGCAGCTCCGACGACTTCCGCCGAGCGTCTGGCGGAGATCGTGGCTTCGGGCAGCGGTTTTCTTTATTATGTGACGATTACCGGCATTACCGGGGCTCGTTCCGGTTTACCCCCTGAACTGGCTGAAAATCTGGATCTGGTCAGGAGCGTCGCGAAAAATCTGCCGGTGGCTGCCGGTTTCGGCATCTCCACGCCGGAACAGGTGCGCAGTGTCGGTTCCCATGCCGATGCCGTGATTGTCGGCAGCGCCCTGGTGGAAATCATCGGCCGAGGTCAGGCGTCGGATGCCGGTCGCCGGGAATTGACCGCGCGGGTAAAAAGCCTGCGCGAGGCCCTCGACTGAATCGTCGCAGTAAAACATTATACTTGACAAGGTTATTGGGTTATGTCTATAGGGAAGGGCGAATCGCGGCCGGGCGGCTATCGGCGGAGATTTTATCGACCGGACGGCGGTCTGTCCCCGCAGTTTGCCTTTGAAGTGCATGCGGCGGAAAGCGATCTCTGGATCAGCGGGGTTGAGCCTCAATATAAAGGTCTGGCCTTGAATCGTCTGCTGCATTATCGCGGTCAGCTCGAGGCCTTTCTGGCGCGTCATCCGGATTGGGGCGGCAGCCTGGTTCCGGTCGAGGCGGCCGCCTATCCACCGGCGCCAAAGCTGTTACGGAGTATGATGGCGGCCGCTGCGCTTACCGGGGTCGGTCCTATGGCGGCGGTGGCCGGAGCCCTGGCTGAAGCCGTCGGCCGGGATTTGCCGGCGGCGAGTGGAATGGTTGTGGTTGAAAATGGCGGCGATGTTTTTCTGGCCGGCAGTCGGGTTTACACTTTAGGGGTGTTTGCGGGGAACTCGCCGCTCAGCGGCCGGCTGGGAGTCCGACTTACGGGCTCGGCCCCTTTTGCCTGCGGGGTTTGCACCTCTTCGGCCAGCGTGGGACATTCTTTGAGTTTCGGCCGGGCCGACGCGGTTACTATTGTCGCCGAAGATGCCGCTCTGGCCGATGCCGCGGCAACGGCTTTGGCTAACCTGGTTCATGGCAAGCGGGATCTCGGCCGGGTCGTGGAAAAAGCGCTGGCCTGGCCGGGGGTGTCGGCGGCCTTGGCGATCATGGACGATGACCTGGCGACCGGGGGGAATCTTGAATTGATTGAAATATGAATAATAGGGAAAATTCATGAAGAGAATTTATGTTCTTCATTTCAACCAAAATAACTACGACAAGCCGATTGTTTATAAGCTCATTAAAAATTATGATCTGGTTGTCAATATTCTGCGCGCCGTAATTCTGCCGCGTAAGGAAAGTTATCTGGTTCTGGAAATCGACGGCGATGAAATTCCGTTGGAGCAGGGTCTGACCTATCTTCAGGAAAGCGGGGTCGAGGTCGAGTCGATTCGCAAAAGCGTTAAGCGCAATGAAGAAATCTGCACCAGCTGCGGAGCTTGCACGGCGATTTGTCCTACCGGGGCGCTTTCGATTGAAAGACCTTCGATGAAGGTTATTTTCACCCCGGAAAAATGCAGTGCCTGCGGTCTTTGTGTCAATGTCTGTCCGCCTCGGGCGATGGAGGTAAACTTTTGAAGCTTTCTACTAAAGGTCGTTATTCGATTCGGGCCATGGTTTCCCTGGGGATTCTCTCGAAACTCCAGGAGGGTCCGGTTTCTCTTAAGAATATCAGTCGGGTTGAAGGGATTTCCGTCAGTTATCTGGAACAGTTGTTTGTTCATTTGCGGCGTTCCGGTCTGGTGAAAAGCGTTCGGGGGCCCGGGGGTGGATATCTGTTTGCCCGTGATCCCGAGGCGATCTTTCTGGATGAGATCATGGCGGTGGTCAAGGAATCAATCAATCCGGTTGATTGTCGTAACTGTGAATATTATGACGAGGCCGCCTGTGCTTCGGGTTCTTCACGGAACGCCTGTTGTGTGACCCGACCGATGTGGGAGGAGCTCGACGAAAAGATCAGCTCTTATCTGCATTCGATTTCCCTGGCCAATCTGCTTTCCGGGTCAAAGGGCGCATAGGCGGATAAATGTTCGACGGGTAGACGGGCGGACGAAAGTTTTTCCCGCCGCACCGCAGCTGGAGTCCGGCGCCGCGATGGCTTTGAATATGGTTTTCCGGCTCCGCGGGGGATCGTCTTGTGTTATGTGTAACCGACCGGCCGCAAGCCGGTTTTTGCTTTAAGTGACTGGAAAATGAAAGATAATCGAATCTATTTTGATTATAACGCGACCACTCCGGTCGATCCTCAGGTGTTGGCTCTGATGGCCGAGGTGGCCCGGAAAAATTTTGGTAACCCTTCCAGCGGTCATTGTTTTGGGAGGCCTGTGGCCGGAATCGTTTCCCGGGCTCGCCGGCAGATTGCCGATCTGCTTAACGCCGAACCCGAGGAGCTTTGTTTTACCTCGGGCGGTACCGAGAGTGATAACCTGGCTCTGAAAGGTGGCTTGCTGCCTTCGCTCTGCCGGGGGCGCAAGGTCCATGCCGTCATCTCCGCGGTCGAACATCCGGCGATAATGGCGACCAGTGCTTATCTCGAGAGTCTGGGCGCCGAGATTACGCGTTTGCCGGTTGCCGCCGATGGCACCCTGAGTCCGGACCAGGTAGGCGAGGCTTTACGCGATGAAACGCTGATGGTTTCCCTGATGTTGGCCAACAATGAAACCGGAGTGCTGTTTCCGTTGGCGGAGATTGCCGCCCTGACCCGGCCTCGGGGCGTGCTTCTGCACACGGACGCGGTGCAGGCTTTCGGTAAGGTGGCGATTGATGTAAAGACCCTGGGGGTGGATCTGTTGTCGCTGTCCGGTCATAAGGTTTACGCGCCCAAGGGCATTGGAGCCCTGTGGCTGCGTTCCGGGGTTGAACTGGAGCCTCTACTGCATGGCGGCGGACAGGAACGAGGTCGGCGTAGCGGCACGGAAAATCCTCCCGCCATGGCCGCGTTGGGTCTGGCCTGCGAGCTTTTGCGCGGGCGGATGGGGGAGGAAAGCGAACGTATCGGTCGACTGCGCGATTATCTTGAGGCTTCATTGCAGACCGCCCTGGATGGAGAACTGATTTTTCATGGGCATCGCCGTCAGCGGGTGCCCAATACCTGCTGTTTAAGTGTTCCCTGGGTTGACGGTGAGTCTCTGCTGGCCCATCTCGATCTTGAAAATATCGCGGTTTCAGCCGGTTCCGCTTGTTCCAGCGGTGATCATCGGGGGTCGCCGGTGCTGCGCGCCATGGGGGTTGGCCCGGAGTTGGTCCAGGGGGCGCTGCGCATCAGTCTGGGGCGGTGGAGCACTCAGGCCGAAGTGGATCTTTTCCTCGAAAAATTTACCGCCATTGTCCGCCGTCTCTGGGCGATTTCTCCTTTATATTTAAAAAACCGGCGGTTTGTGGCTGATTGACCGCTTATCCGCAAGTTATTGCCCTTTGCGGGAGCGCCGCAGCCGGTCTGCGCCGCATCTTTCCGGCAATGAACTTGCTGGTCTGAACCGGGAATTCTTTGGGCTCGTTGAAAACCTGGTTTGGAGGCGCCTCCTCATTTATCAGGGAGCTGCTTTTGCCTTCTGGGTAATCTTGGGGGGCAGCTCACAGTCAGTGGCAATCAACCGCTCTAAGTTGTGGCTTAAGCTTTCGACTTTTTGAGGAAACTCTAATGCGGGAGCTAGCCCCGCAACCCAAAGGGGTCTTGCGGCCCGTACCGAAAGGTATTTTCGGTGGTCACAAATGAGTGCTCTTGTCAGACCCAGCAGAGCTGGATAAGTTTCTTCCTCGGGACATCCCCTTCAGGGATAACCCGTGAAGCACTTAACAGTTGCTTGTTTTTGCGGTTGAAAAAATGTAGAAAAAAATAAGAAAATAACGCAGTAAGCCACTAAATAGTCTGCGTTTCCATTTCTGGTTGTCGTTGCCATGTAGAGTTATAACGCTGTTAGCCAGTTGTTGTTGATGGGTCTGAATAAGAAAAAAAAAATAAACTTTCCGCCGATTTTATTGTGGCGGTGGCCTGGTCTTTCCGCTTGGCCTGGCGCGCCTCGCGCCGCTTATTTGCCACAATTGTCGGTTGCTTTCTTCTTGAAGCGGTCATCCCGGTGGCGTCAACCGCTGCCGGCTTTACTCCTTTTTGTGGCCGGTATTCCGCTTTTGGCGGTGCGCAGTTTCAGTGTCGTACAGCAATTATCAACTTGATATCAAAACTACGCAAAGGCGCCGTTTGGGGCGTTACTACACCTCGCGTTTAGCCGGAACCGAGAATGTTCCGGCGATAAAACTTCTTAACCTGGCCGGTGAGATAATTCAGCGTTTCGAAGAGACGGCCCGTTCTATCGTCATCGCCAGAAGAGAGATTCTGGAAAAGATATCGCTTCGTCTGGGATTCACCATCCTCTTCTATATGGTGGTACTGCTGGCAACGATAACCTGGTTGACCTATGATTTTTGTCAGGGGACGGTTGCCGTCGGGGTCCTTGTCACCTTTTCGCTGGCCGCTTTTTCCGGGCTCTGAGGAGCAATACTCAACTCTTCAACGCAATGGCGCTGGGAGCGGAGGCCTCTTTGGCTATCGTTCCGCTGCTTGATTTTCTCGCGGTTGAACCGAAAATTTCGGATAAGGGAGGAGTGTGCCGGCAGAGTACAAAGGGCGTATCGATTTTGAGCGTGTCAGCTTTACCTATCCCCATAGCCAGGTTGCGGTTCTTAAGGAGCTTACGTTATCGATTCCGTCCGGTCAAACGGTTGCGATTGTCGGTCGGAACGGCGCGGGTAAGACTACTTTGGTTAAATTGATCGCCAGATTCTATGAGCTTGAACAGGGTAGCATCAGGATAGATGATACTGATGTGAGAAAGCTTTCGTTGCGGTGGCTGCACGACCATATTGCGATGGTTTTCCAAAAACCAACCCGTTTTGAGGCCACTGTGCATGACAATATTGCTTTTGGCGATTGGCAGAAATTAAAAGATGCTCCGGAAGAGGTTTGCCGGTTGGCCGCTAAAACCGGAATTAAGGGTTTTGTTGAAAAATTGCCGCAAGGTTTTAAGACCCATCTCGGTCGCCTTTTTGGCGATGAGACCCTCTCTGCCGGTCAGTGGCAGCTGTTAGCGATTACCCGGGCTCTGGCCCGCAGCTAGGCACTTTTGATTTTGGATGAACCGACCTCAAACCTCGATATGGCTTCCGAAGCGTCGATGTTCCAGGTTCTCAAAGATTTGGCGGCCAAGCGAACGATCATCTTTATCTCACATCGGTTGTCGACGGTCAAGGAGGCGGATCGGATTCTGGTACTCGATGAGGGGCGTCTGGTGGAGGATGGCAGCCATGCTGAACTGCTGGCACGTGAGGGTCTTTATGCTGAGATGGTCAAATCTCAAAAGAGTGAGGTTTTTTTGCAATGAAGGCGGAGCTGTTGTCCGGTCGTTTGCCGGTTATTCATATCGGGATGCCCAAAACTGCGACTAAAACTCTGCAGTGGCGTCTTTTTGCCGGCCACAGTGAGATTTATTATCTGGGTCGTTTTGACGGCCCTTTTTTCCAAGGACGCTATCGCCGTTTTGAAGCCTGTCGCGATGCCACGGTTTTCAAGCTCATGCAGGGGGTCGCCTATGGCGAGGTTTATGCTCCCGATTTTGCCGCTTGTCGCGAGCTTTATGCCGACATCTCAATGCATGCCGCCAAGGAAAATCTGGCGCCGGTTTGGTCCTGGGAATCTTACTTCACCGATATCCTGGCCAAAAGGGGTTCAACTGACCGCTGCCAGCATCGATAATGAGAGATGGACGACGGCGCAGGTTGAGGCCTTGCAAAAAATCAAAGGCTCGCAGATGCAATCATTGCGTTTCAGATTCGCCCCGCGGCGGCGGCGGAAGGAACTTCTGGGCCTTGATCGAAAAAGGGAGCCTGGGGCTAGAGGAGGTAAGGCGCGTGCTCCGATCCCTCCCGCCTGGCGCGAGCGGATCTTTTCTTTGACCTTTAAGGGAAATCGCTGGCTGGAGGAGACTTTCGCTCTGCCTTTGACCCGCCATGGCTATTTTGGCTAGTTGTGGAGAGTCGTAAGATATCGGCTAAAGGTTTTTGGTTACATGTGGATCTGTTTATCAGGTATGAGTACCCATTTTAGGAAAGCTGATGGCAGTAAAGAATAAAACCCGAATTTTTATTGAGTGTACGCAGACCTTTTTTCATGGAGGAAATAGCGGCATTCAGAGGGTTGTGCGTAATCTTGCCAATCATGGGCCGGCATTTTCGGGCCGCGATTTTGATGTCTATCCCTTGCTTTGGACCGGTTTCGGTTTTATTATTCCCTCCCGTAAGGTCAAGATAAGACCATATTTCATGATCAGGTTAAAGAAGAGCGTCGAGTCTCTGGTCGAATCGAGCGGTGGCTATCTCCCGGATTTTTGCCGACGAATTATAATTCGTCTGGTCAAACTCCTGTTTTCGCCGGAACAGCGCAAAAAATGCGTGACCTTCCTTTTTCCCTGATGGCTCTGGCCACAATTCCGGCCAAGCTGATAATCGGTCGTTTTATCTCCTTTCGTGCGGGCGATATCGTGGTGCTGGTCGATTCGACTTGGCGTTCAACCGCTATGCTGGAGGCTCTTTTCAAAGTTCAGTTTGGGCGCGGGGTTATCCTGGGGGCGATGGTGCACGACCTTTTCCCTTTACTTATGCCGGAGCTTTGCCAGGAGGTAACGGTAAGGGGTTTTTCAGCTTGGTTTGCGCAGATTATTCCGCGGGTGGATTTTTTCGTAACCAATTCCGAAGCAACCCGAAAAGCTCTTAATGGCTATCTGCAAAAACATCCGGAGCTGCGCCCTCATTTTTTTTGCCGGTGGATCTTTTCGACTTGGAGCTGAACTAGATTCGATTTCTGAACGGAAGAAAATTTAACGCTACCTGCAACCCCTCTGGAATACCCCCGGTAAGGCCATCCTTACGATTGGAACCATAGAACCCAGGGAAAACCACCTCCTGCTTTTGGATGCCTACGACCTCCTGCGCGCCAAAGATGTCGATGTCTCGTTGATAATTATCGGTCGACCGGGCTGGAAGAATCGCGAGGTTATCGATCGTATCAGAGGCCATGCCGATTTTGGTACACGACTTCTGCATCTTGATAACGCCAGCGACCGGGATCTTTCTGAAGCGATCGAAAGAGCTGATTGTCTGGTTTGTCCTTCCCTTGCCGAGGGGTTCGGTTTGCCGGTTGTCGAGGGACTAATGCACGGTTTGACCGTTTTCGCCAGCGATATTCCGGTGTTTCGCGAAAGTGGGGAGAATTTCTGTCGATTTTTTAAACTCGATTCTCCTGATGAATTGGTCCTTCTTTTAGAAGAGTGGCAAGAGCACTCTGGTTGTCGGCGGAGGGCTTTGGTGAGCAGCAAAAGTTTTCCTGGCCCGACTGGCGGGAAAGTACCAGAGAGTTTGTGACTTTGAGTCTGGCTTTAGCCGAAAAAAGTCAATAAAGATTAATTGGGGGCAAATCGTGGATGGTTTGCGAAAGGAGCATTTTCGCAATGGCCGATAAAAATGGCCTCTTGTTGCATGTCGGATTAACCAAAACCGCAACGACGACTCTACAGGAGGCGCTTTTCGCCCACCACTCCCAGGTTTTCTATTGCGGTAAGGTCAAAGGTTTGGCCCACAGGGAGGGGTGTGTTACAGAGCTTCTCTACGAAATTTTCAAGCCCACTCTCTGGCAACTCTGTCAGCTTTTTGATTGCACTTATCCACGGAATCTTTACGTGGAAAAAGTGTTGCCGGAAATCTCGCCGGAGATGGTTCTGGTGGCGTCATGGGAAATTCTGGGAAACCGGATGACGGAAAAGTATGTAGAGATGTTGAAGCGGCTGCTTCAGGTTTTCGGTGGCTGTCGCATCCTTTTTGTCCTGCGTCACCCCTTATCGCGCATTCCTTCGGAATATCTGCAAAATCTTAAAGGACACTTCCTGCGCCAAAATCGTCGTCCCTGGATGGGTTC
>DSCM01000097.1 GCA_011049115.1 Pseudomonadota bacterium | reverse complement strand
CCTGGGCTGCTGTGGGCCGGCGACTGTTTGGAGTGCCATCAGAAAAACGGGGTGACGATTGTCGTACCCGAGATTCCGCCGCTGCGGATCATGGCCGGAACAACGGTGTATGAATTTACCCTGGAACAGGCCTTTGCCTTTCATGGCCATGAATGTCCGGGGCTGACCACGGCCTTTCTCGCGCTTGGGCATGGTCTGAAACGGCTGTTCGGGGAAGAGATTCCCCGCCGGGACGACATCCTGATCATCTCCCGGAGCCCGGCGGGCGGAATCAAGGATCTGATTGATCTTCTGATGAAGGGCGACAACCCGGCGCTGAAGACCTGGGCTCCGGACGGTATGCTCAACGATCAGAGCCGGTTTCATTTCACGCTTATGCGCAAATCGACCTCGGAGTTGCTGGACATCAGGCTGAACCCCGGTCTGTTGCCGGAAGATTTCACCCGTCTCAAACAGAAGCAGAAAAAACAACAGAGCAGTCGCGAGGAAGACGAGCGCCTGCACGGCTATATCAAAAGCATGATCCTTGATTTTCCCCGGAAATCCGACAGCGAACTTTTCGGAAACCCGCAACCCCGCAAGGTCATGTTGTGGGGTGACGTGGACAAGGGTGAGATGGATCGCCGCATTCGCAAACTGAGACTGGAAAACAAGGCACAGATGCGCCGAGAGTCGGAAGGAGAGAAAAGATGATCGGAATGAAGGCAACTCAGGCCACGCAATCGTGGTTTCTTGCGTGGGGCATCACCATGCTTTGGCTGCTGCTGTCCGGGGTCGCGGTGGCCGCGAACGAAAACAGCTGGTCGCAGGGCCGTGATCAAAACGCTGAGCAAATTGTGGTTACCGCCACTAAAACTGAGAAAAACCTGGAAGCGACGCCCGGTTCCATTGAAGTGGTGACCGCGGAAGAGATCGAGGAGATGAACGCTCTCACGGTGGCTGAAGCCCTGGAAAACGCCTTGGGACTGGTGGTTTCGTCCGAAACCGGGCGGGTCAAGAGTCCCAGCATTCGCGGCGCCAAGAGCAAGCATACCCTGGTTCTGATTGACGGCAGAAGGATCGTAGCCGGTTTTGGCGATCTGGTCAATATCAATCAGATTCCGGTGGTTATGGTGGATCGGATCGAGGTTGTGCGTGGGCCGGCGTCCTCCCTGTACGGCAGCGACGCTCTGGGCGGAGTCGTCAATATTATTACCCGAAAACCCACGGCGACGCTGCGGGGCGAATTAACCGGGCAATACGGAATTAACAAAGACAGCGAAGGGGATGCTTTCCTGGGCAGCGCCTGGGGAAACGCCTTTCTCGGGCCGGTTAATTTCAACGGCGGCGTGCAATATCGCGGCAAGGACAAGTGGAACCGGATTGACGGGGATGAGCTCGATGACGGCGACGACATTGAGATTGCTTCCGGCTCGGCCCGTTTCAGCTTTAAATTGTGGGACAACCAGATGCTGACCGGCGGCTTGGATTACAGCAATGGCAGCATGGAAGGGTTGCGCTTCATTGAAGGCAAATCCCGGAATCGTGAGGTTGACGATGAACATTTAAGCGGTTTTCTGCAGTACGACGCCCGTGTCATGGATAAATACCAATTCACGCTGCTGGTGAACCGGTCGCAGTTTACCAACGAGGTCACCCTGGATCCCGCCGCCAGCAGCACCGAGGAAGGAGCCAAGGATTACGTGCTCAATCAGGTTGAAGGCCGGTTTTCGGGGCTTCTTTTTGAACGCCATTTGGCCACGGTCGGGGTGGAGTTTCGCGATGAGACCCGAGAAGACAACAGCGGCAGAAAATTGGATGCGGACAATCTTAGTTGCTTCATCCAGGATGAGTATCAGATCACGGACTCGTTGTACCTGGTCCTGGGTGCCCGTTACGACGAGCATTCCGAGTTTGGTTCGGAGTTGACGCCGAAAATCTCGCTGGTCTGCGATATTAATTCACACCTGAAATGGAAGGCCTCTTACGGTCAGGGTTTTCGGGCTCCCAGCATCTCCGAATTGTTTATCACCTCATGGCGGCAGAGAGGCAAAATAATCTATGAAGCCAATCCGGATCTCGATCCGGAAACCTCGAAAAGTTATGAGGTCGGACTGGAAGGTTACTATGGCTGTTTTCGGGGCGGAGTGACCGCTTTTCGCAACGATTATGACGATCTGATCGAAGCCCGATTTGTTGAGTCGATCGGCAGCGGTCAGCAAAAGAAGGATTATTACATTCTGGAAAATGTTGCCAGCGCCCGGACGCAGGGGGTTGAACTGCGCGGCAACCTGTCTTTGCCCCTGGGCTTCTCCCTGGACGGCGGCGCGACCTGGCTGGACACGGAAAACCGGGAAACCGGCAAGGAACTTGAAGGCCAACCGAATTTCAAGGGTGATCTCAAGCTCAGCTATCAGAACGAGGTTTTGCGCCTGCACGCCAATCTCAGAACCAGCTATTACGGCAAGGCTTACAGCTCGGCCGGCGACGAACCCGACTACGCCCTGGTGCATGCCTATGTTGCCAAGGGAATTACTGATCAGTTGAAGCTTTTTGTCGGCATCGACAATCTTTTCAATGACGACGAAAGGGAGCCGACCTTTTTCTACGGCGGGGTCAATGTGACGTTCTGATGTGAAAGCGGGTTTTGTGAGCCCAAGGCCCCTTCGCGCTTGCTTGACCTCGGAGCGGCTTGTTTTTTCAAACCGAAAATGAACTGTGAGGTAATGATATGGGTAAACGCATAAACGTAGTGATGATGATTGTCTTGACCATGCTTTTTGGTAGGTTCGGGATGGGCTGGGCGCATTCGCCCATTTTTACCTGTTTTACCAACGGCGACGGCAGTCTCACCTGTGAGGGGGCTTTCTCTGATGGTTCGGATGCGGCCGGGGCGACCATCGAGGTTCGGGACGGGCTGGGAAAACTGCTCAGTCGCGGCCGACTTGATTTCACCGGGACCATCGAGCTGGAAAAACCGGCCGCGGACAGCTTTGAAATCATCTTCGACGGTGGGCCTGGGCATCAGCTGAAAATCAAATCGTGTGACATTCCGCGCTGAGTCGAAGAGGAAACAATTATGAATGATGCGACAATTTCTGCCGGTCTGAAACGGGATCTCGGTTTACTCTCCGCCACCGTGCTGGTCATCGCCAATATGGTGGGCAGTAGTGTTTTTACCACCTCGGGTTTTATTATCGCCGAAATCGGTGAACCGAAAACCCTGCTCTGGTGCTGGTTGCTCGGCGGAATTTTCGCCCTGGCCTGAGCCGTGTGCTACGGGGAGCTTGGGGGCGATGCTGCCCCGGGCCGGTGGAGAATACGCCTATCTCTATCACAGGCCTTTGGGCCGCTTCCGGCTTTTATTTCCGGCTGGATCTCGCTGATCGTCGGTTTTTCCGCGCCGATCGCGGCCGCCGCCATCGCTTTCGCCGGCTATTTGCTCGGATCATCGACCGCGCCCTGGCTGCAACTCGGCGGCGTAAGGGGCGATGGTGGTGGTTTTGCTGGGCGTTCTGTTGCTTCTGCCGGGGCTGAGCAGATCATGGGCGGCCGAGGATGAACCGAAAGAAGACGGCATTATCAAGGTCACGGCTAACAAGATCGAGGAGGATGTGACCGACGTGCCCCAGAGCATCACGGTTATCGATGAAATCACTCTGGAGGAGAAAGGAATCAAGGACATTCCCGATGTCATTCGGGAGATTCCTAACATGAGGCGATAGTTCCAATCGCGGTAATGCGATTAATTCCCGGGGGCTGAACACCTCCATATTCACCAGCAATAATCCGGTGGTGATCTATATCGACGGCGTGCCTTACAGTCACGCTTTCGGCTTTGACGCTTCGCTGGTTAATGTGGAGCGGATCGAGGTCTTGCGTGGCTCCCAGGGCACCCTGTACGGCAAGGATGCCATCGGCGCGGTCATCAACATCGTGACCCAGGATCCGGGCGATACCTGGCAGGGAGCCTTCAATATCGACTACGGCAGTTTCAACACCTTATCGGGGTCCTTGAATCTCAGCGGACCGATAGTGAAGGACAGGCTGTTTCTCGGAGTGAATGGTTTCTATCAGCAAAGCGACGGCTGGATAGAAAACGATTATCCGGGCGGGGATGAGGATGCCGACCGGGAGACGGACTCCAAGATCGGGGTTTATCTGCTCTGCAAGCCGACGGACAGATTTGAGGCCCGACTGACGGTTGCAAACGATTATAGCAAAGACCACTGGGATCATGGTTACGGTCTGCCCGGCGGGTCGCGGGTCACTGACTTCGAGCGGGATGATGCCGAGCATGTCCGCTACGATGAGGATACGTTTCAGGACGTTGAGAGCAGCACTCAGAGCCTCGTCATGAGTTATGCCTTTGGCCGGGCCACGCTGACCTCGACGACGACACCGGGTTCTCGACACCCGGGGGGACTATGATGCCGATTTCGGCGAAAATCCCGTTTTCGACGGACTCATTCAGTTCAACGATAGTAAAACCGACACCTGGACCCAGAAACTGCGGCTGTCGAGCAATCGGACCGAGGGTCTGCGCTGGGTTTTTGGCTTGTATTTCGATATCGAGGAGCATGAACAGGGTCCCTATGGCATGCAGTTTCCCAATTTCGATCCCGTTACTTATGCCTATCTCGGCAATTTTAGAGTATCACAACTAAAAGTGCTCTGATCAGAACATTTTCTGGTTTTTGTTGTAGTAAAAGGTTGAAAAAAACAAGAAAATAATCTGTAAGGCACGGGTAATAGTTTTTTTTGTTGACTAATTAGTTAGCTTGGTCTAAGTAATTGCGTGTCGTTAAACTTGTAGCCGCGGATGTGGTCGTCAACAGCCAAGCTCGTACTGCCGGCGATCTTGGCTGTTGACGTTATCGGTGAGCTTGCGGGCTGTTTGTTCGCGGAATAGAAAAATGCTCTGAGAAGGGTATTTGTTTGCGGGCGTTGCCAGACGGCAGCAGGGTTGCGGGACTAAGGGCCGGATTGGGCCGTGAGTGGATTCAGGAGGTGAAATTGATTTTCCGGATATGGGGATGCTTGTTGCTGCTGGGCTGGTTGGCGCTGGCGGGAGCGGCCGGCGCCGAGCCGTCTTTGGTCGGCATGGCCGGTGAAACCTTGAACAACCAGCAAGCGGCGCAAAAGGAAGCCGAAGAGTGGAGTCGGGAGGAAAGAGAGCTTGGCAAGGAGATTGCAGGTCTTGAGCGCCGGCAGGCGGAGTTGCGGCGGCGGTCCGAGAGTCTGGAACTGGCGCTGAAGACGGAGGAGCAACGGCTTGTCGCCGGTCAGCGCCGTCTTGTGGAGAGTCAGAAATTGCGTGATGGTTTGTTGGACTGGCTGCGGCCGGTCTGCCAGCGTCTGGCTGAAAGAAAGGCTCAGGGCACGCCCTTTTTGTCCGGGGAAAGACGGAAACGGTTCGACGATCTTGATGTCGTGCTGAGTGACTCTTATACGCCGCCGCATGAACAGTTTCGCCGGGTTTTCGAAGCCTTGCTGGTGGAGACCGAATATGGTTTTAGTAACGAGGTCTATCGCGAGGAGATTGTTCTGGATGGGCGGCAGCGGCAAGTGGATCTTCTGCGTATCGGCCGACTGGCTCTGTTTTTCCGGACCCTGGATCAAAAGTCGGCGGGTGTCTATGATCCGGGGTTGGGTGGTTTCCGCTTGCTGCCGGTCGAGAATGTCGCCGATATTTCACGGGCCATGGCCATTGTCCGTCGGGAAACGGCGGCCGAGTTGGTGAGTCTGCCGATTGGAAGGATTGTCAAACCATGAACAGAAAACTGATCGCTTATTCCTTGATTATTTTACTGAGTTGCCTGCCGGCGGCGCCGGCGGCCCGCGCCGCCGATCTGCGGTCCGTCTACCGTCAGGTGGCGGAAAGGAAAGCGGAGAGCGCCCGGCAAAAGGCGGAGCAGAGTCAGCGTATTCGTTTACGCAAAGAGGATTTAAAACAAACGCAGGCCCGGTTGCGGACCGAGGTCGCCCAACTGGAAAGGCGGATCACCGAACAACAGCAGTGCCTGTCCGCCAAACAGCGCGAGGTCGAGCGGTTGCAAGCGGAACAGATCGCCGACGATGAGCTGATGACCAACCTGACCGCGTCGGTGAGAATCAGCGCCAAACAGTTGCAGGAGATTCTGATCGCCTCGCCCTTTACGGCTCTGGAACCGGACCGACCGGAGCGCCTCAACCGGATTCTGGACGCCAATCATTTCCCCGGTCTTGACGACCTGGAGGTGATGGTCGAACTTTTTGAAACCGAAATGGAGTATGGTGCTCAGGTTAACCTCGCCGAGGCTGACTTTTTTGCCGGGGACGGCAGCGCCGAGCGGGGCCGGGTCCTGCTGGCCGGACCCTTTGTCATCGTCCGGCTGGCCGCCGAGATTCCCCGGCTGCTGGACTATAATCCCGCCAAGCGCAGTTTGAGCCTGCTTGATCTCGACCTGCCCCGGGGGCAACAGCGGATTCTGCGGAAATATCTGAACGGCGAAGAGGAAAGGCTTCCCCTGGATCTGGCCAACGGGGCCGCCCTGCAACAATTGGCCCGACAAAAAGGGGTGATTGAACGGGTGCAGGAGGGCGGCGTTCTGGTCTGGCCGATTCTGTTGCTGGCCGTGGCCGCTATTTTTATCAGTCTGGAACGGGTCGTTTTTCTCAAACGGGTTCATGATAACACCGACCGGACCATGAACGAGGTGAACCGCCGGGCCGCGAGCGGCGATTGGGACGGTTGCCGCCGCCTGATCGAAGGTCGGAAGACCCCGGTCTATAATGTGGTCCGGGCTGGTCTTACGGCTCGTCACGAGGGCCGGGAGGTTCTTGAAAGCGTTTTGCAGGAGGCGATTCTTAAAGAACTGCCGCGTCTGGAAAGGGCCCTGCCGCTGCTCAATGTCATGGGGGCCGTGGCGCCGCTGCTCGGACTGCTGGGCACGGTGACCGGCATGATCGGCACCTTTGAGGTCATCAATATTCACGGCACCGGCGACCCGCGTCTGATGTCCGGTGGCATTTCGGTGGCCCTAGTCACCACCATGCTGGGTTTGATCGTCGCGATTCCCATCATGTTGGTGCATACCTTCCTGGACCGGCGGGTAGAGCATATCGTCGGCGACATGGAGGAAAAATCGGTGACTCTGATCAATATCATTTATCGTTGCGCCGGGGAGCGGTGTCGTGATTGCCCTGTTTGAACGATTGGTCTGTCTGTGTGGTCAGGACGGTCCCTGGGGCGAGTTGACGGCCTATTTTCAGGGCGGGGGCGCGGTTATGTATCCGTTGCTGCTGGTTTCCCTGCTCATGTGGACCCTGATCGCGGAACGGATCTACACCTTTTTCCGGCTGGAGTTTCGAGATCTGGATCTGGCCGAATTGGTCCGGCGTCAGCGCCAGGGTGAACCGACGGCAGCGGGGCTGGGGCTGCGCCGGCGGATTATTTATTTCCTGCAGGCCAACCTGAGCTCCGACCGTAATCTCAACCGCCGCCTGCTGGACGAATGCCGGTTTAAGTTGCAGGTGGGTATCGACCGGCATATCGCCGGCATCGGCGTTCTGGCCGCGGTCTCGCCGCTGCTTGGGCTTCTGGGCACGGTGACCGGCATGATCACCACTTTTGACGTCATCGCATTGTTCGGTACCGGCAACGCCCGGGCTCTGGCCGGCGGGATCTCCGAAGCCCTGATCACCACCCAAAGCGGCCTTCTGGTCGCCATCCCCGGCATCTTCGCGGCGGCCCTGCTGGCGCTTAAAGCTAGACGGCTGCGACAGCGTCTGCAGGAATCCATTATCACCTTAAAACGGTTGGTTTAGATTATGATCAATGTCCGACAAAGTTTCAGACGCAGCCGCGGCCCCGCCGAAATCAATATTTCGCCGCTGATTGATCTGGTTTTTCTGTTGCTGATCTTTTTTATGGTGACCACCAGTTTCGTGCGCGAAACCGGGGTCGAGGTCGAGCGCCCGACGGCGACCACCGCCGGCGCCGGACACAACAGTAATATCCTGGTGGCGGTAACCAGCTCCGGCGAGGTTTTTTTTGACGGCCGGCGGGTCGATATCCGCACCGTGCGCAGCCATATCGCCCGGGCGATCGCCGAAAATCCGGGCGGCGAGGTGATTGTGGTCGGCGACCGGGAAAGCCATACCGGCGTCATCGTTCAGGTCATGGATCAATGCCGTCTGGCCGGAGCCGTAAGGGTCAGTCTGGCCGCCACCGAGGCTTCCGGGGGGCATTGATGGACAAGGTTTCGTGGCGAATTTACGCGGCAGCCCTGCTGCTGGCGCTGGCGGTCAATGGTTGTCTTTTTTCTTTGATTCCGCATCTCGTCCAGCAGCGGGAAGAGCGCGGGGAGCGGATCCGCCGGCAGCGGGTATATCTGTTTCGGGAGCCGCCGCCGGAACCGCTGCTCGCGGAGCAAAAACCCCAACCCGAGGAAGTCAAACCCGAGCCCCTGCCGACGTCGCAGCCGCAAAGCCAGGCGCTGCCGCGACTGGTGCAGGCCCCGGAACTGGTTTTGGCGCCGCCGGAACCGGCCCTGCAGCTGACTACGGCTTATGGCGTGGCCCCGTTGACGCCCTTGGCCGGCAGCTATCGGCTGGAGGATCTCGATCAGGTCCCGGTGTTGAGTTATCAGGCCCCGCCGCTCTATCCCTATCGGGCCAAGCGGCT
>DSCM01000096.1 GCA_011049115.1 Pseudomonadota bacterium | reverse complement strand
TAAATGGTGGAGGTGGCGAGAATCGAACTCGCGTCCGAAAACCTTTACGTCGAAGTCTCTACATGTTTAGACGGATTTTAATTTAACCGAATTCCAGCTCCTCCGCTCGGGATCTGAAGTCGGCGATTTTCCCTTTGAATTCGAACGGTAACCGGAAACCTTCTACCATTCTATCCCACTGCGATGATGCCCGGGTCCAACTTAGTGGAAGTCAGCCGGCCGGACACTGGCTAAGCAGCCAGAGCGTAGTCGCTATTATCGGCGTCTATTTAAGATTCAGTCAGTTTAAGGAGTTAACTGAAACTCCACATGCAACCCCACGCTCAGCATTCCCGTCGAACCCAGGACACCCCCTTGTTAAGCTTGATTGTTTAATCCGTGCTGTTGATATTATCTCCAGCCGACCGTTTAAGACCGGTCAACTCATGCTCTCTATAGCTGACAATATAGCAAGAGGAAGCTCTTTTAGCAAGGGTTTAACCTTAAAAAAAAAGGCTGCCGGCCGCGCGCGGCGCGATCACGGTCTTAGCCTTCGCCTCGAACAAGGCGTCTGGTGGTTTAGCGGTCGCGAAATTCGCGCTCGGTGTCACGTCTGACGGCTTTTTGTTTCAGGTCCTCGCGTTTGTCATGCAGTTTTTTACCTTGAGCCAGAGCAATTTCAACTTTGACCTTGCCGTGTGAAAAATAGGCTTTGGTTGGCACCAGGGTCAGGCCTTTGATGGTCACCTTGCCGATCAGGCTTCTGATCTCATGTTTATGGAGCAGGAGTTTGCGGGGGCGCAGGGGTTCATGATTGTGAATGTTGCCGTGGGAGTAGGGGCTGATATGGAAATTTTCCAGGAAAATCTCGTTGCCATGGATGCGGGCGTAGCAATCATTCATATTGCCCCGACCTTCGCGCAGGGCTTTGACTTCGGTGCCCCTCAGAGCAATTCCGGCCTCAAATTTCTCGATCAGGGAAAAATTATACTGGGCTTTCCGGTTGTTGCAGATGATTTTTTGCGTCATGGTCTGGACCTGGTTCGAAGGCGATCCTTAAAAAAGCCGGACTGCGATCCAGCTGCCGGAAACAAAGGTGCCGGTCGCGCTGCCCAGATTGGAAAGTGCGACCACCAGTAAGATACGGCTTACCGGATTTCGCCAGAAGCCCTTGATTGTCGATATCTCCTGGGGTAGGTTTTCGAAATCAGCGACGGTTGGTTTCTTGACCGAGGCCTGTACCAGACCGGAGACGAATCCGGCGGCGATCAGGGGGTTGAGACTGGTGATCGGAGCCGCGAAGAAAGCCGCTATGATAGTCAGCGGGTGTCCGCCCGCGACCCCCGCGCCCAAGGCTGCGAGCAGGCCGTTGACAAAAACCCAGATATAGATGGATTCCAGGGAATGCTGGCTGCCGCCGCGAAAAAAACCGGCGATGATTAAAGCCACGATCAGGACCGGCAACCCCCATTTGAGAAATTTCAGCCCGGCCGTCGTCGGCGGTATTTCCATGATCGGCGCTAAAGGGGTCTCGTGCTCGATTTCCCGGATAATACCCTCCAGGTGGCCGGCTCCGACCACGGCCACGAGGGTGCGACCCGGCGCCTGGCGCAGTTTCTGTGCCAGAAAGATGTCTCGTTCATCGATCAGACGGCGTTTGACTTCAGGGAAACCGATGGTAAATTCGCTTAACAGGTTTTCCAATTGGTCCTGGTTAAGCATTTCCTCGATCATTTCACTGTCGATCTCTTCACTGAAGATGACCCCGCTCAAGAGATGAAAAATCATCTTTGCTTTCTGCCGCCAACCAAGATAACCCCAGACCCTTTTCAGGGTGATGTCGATGGGACGGTCGGCAAGCACCAGTTCGGCCCCGATGGCTTCGGCCTCGTGAATTCCGGCTATCATTTCGGCTCCGGGCTGGACGCCGAGCTGTTTTCCCAGGCGGCGGTAGAAGGCGCTGAGGATCAGCTGAGCCAGAAGCAGCAGAGCTTTTTTCTCTTTGATAACCTTGATGATGTTCATCTGTTGCCAGTGTTCCTTGCGGGTCATGGCCTGATGGCGGGGCGGGCAGAGTTCGACGGCGACGGTATCGGGCGCCACGGTGCGAATGGTGGTCTCGACCTCGGTCACGCTTTTGGCTGAGACGTGGGCCGTACCGACCAGATAGATATCCTTGCCGGCCACGCTGATATGGCGTACCGAGTCGGGTAATTCCTGAATCTTTTCCAGGTCGGAAGGTAACGAGGTCAAGGATGTCATGTGGTATATCAGCCTTATGTATAGGGATTGAATGTCCTGTTGACGTGTCTCTCCGGCTTTCTGTTCTGTAATGAATACTGCTCGGCGGGTCGGGAGAAAATACTTGAGCCTCTATCACAAAGCCCGGGCTGAATGCAACTGCCAATAAACAATGCGAAAGAAAGGGAATTCTGCTTGACATAAGTTTCTGTCTAATATATGAGGATATTCTAATTTAGCAGCTTTAAAAACTTTGTTATAAAGTGTTTTAACCATTTTTGTTGAGGAGGTTGGCTATGAAAAGAGTTTTAGTTGCCCTGATTGCCGGGTTGGTGGTGTGCTGCGCGGCGGTGTCGTGGGCGGGTGAAGACTTGACGGAAAAAGCCGAGGATATAACCAGGGCCGGAATTGTCGGCCCCGGCAGTATCAACGTGCATCGGTCCGGTGATATTCAGATGAGCTTTGGGGCCACGGTGCGGATTATCCCGACTTTTGAGGATAATTACGATTTCGGGCTAGGGGATGTTGAAGGTTTTGCTCCCGGTGATCTTTTCAGAAACCATGTCAACGAGGCGGGCTGGGTGGCTGACGGCCATATCCGGACGGAAAACAAAATCTATTTCAACGCCATGCCTAACGACAAGGTATGGAGTTTTTACGCCGCGCTGGAATTTGACGGAATCCTTGACAATCGCGTGGTCGATGATCGCGGCAATAATGATCCCGGGCTGTTTGATGCTGGTAGCAGCAACAGCAACTATGGTCTGGAAAGGCTGCATGGTACCGTGCTCTTGCCTTTTGCCAAAAGTCTTAATCTGAGACTGCATGCCGGCTGGGACATCTACGAAATGGATGCCTTTCAGGGAGGCGGTCTGGTTTATGGTGATGATAATCCGGGTTTCTGGGTAACCGGAAATTCCGGTGAAGCTGTAAAGTTTCAGTTCGGTTTTCATAAACTACAGGAAAACGACTGGCAGATCAGCAACATCAAACGCGGCAGTCATGACGATGATCGCGATCTTTACACGGTGGCGGTGGATTACAATCTGAACCAGAACAACCGGATTCGCTTCATGTATGCCTTTGACCGGATCCGCAACATCCACACCAACACCATTCAGAACTATCTTTTCGGTGATACCGTGGCCGGTAAATTGTCTGAATCTCAGGATAAGTTGAATACCAGCGCTTATGCTCTGAATCCCCTGGTGCCCGGTATCGTGGTTGGTGGCCAGGTGATTAACTCAACCGGTACGGATGGTTCAAGTTCCACCGCGATCAGCGGTGGTCGAATTGATACCGCTAAAGTCGCAGCCTCAGCGGCGGCCATTGACTTCGTTGCCGGCGCCGGAACCTCGGCCACACTGCTGGGCAGTCAGGCCAAAATCGATCAGGCGAATTTCAGCCTGGCCAACAATTATTTCAATGACGGTCTGGACGCGCCGGATACCGATTCGCACCATATTGGTTTTTATTACCAGGGCGGTTTTGGCATTATAAAACCGTTTTTCGAGGCGGTTTATCAGTTCGGCTCGGCGGACAACACTGGTTTGAGCGCCTATCGCGATTACCAGACGGGGAAAAATTTCAAGGAAAATTATGACATTAGCGCGTATGCCTTGGCCGCGGACGTGGCTTTTGACCTGAAGGAGCTGGTTGGTTTTAAATTTGAGCCTCATATCGGAATCATGTATACTTCCGGTGATGACGATCCGACCGATGGCAAACTCAAGGGCTACACCGGGGTTGTCAACCTGCAGCGCTTCTCTTCTCATTGGGGCGGCGAAAATACGATTGCCGGCGATACCAACCTGGTGCTAGGTACAGTTCTTTATGGGTACCTGCCGGAATTTTACGGTAGTGGTACGCCGGTTTCAACCGGTGGCCTGGAAAACTTCTCTGGCAACGGCGGCGGTCGCGGCGACAATCCTGGTCTGTTGATGTACAGCATCGGTTTAAACCTGGCGCCGAAACGTTTTCTTATCTACAATACCAATATCAACATCTTCAACTATAATGAAGATTTCCGGATGCTTTCCTATGATGGTTCCGTGCATCAGATCGACAGCGGTTACGTGGGTACCGAATGGGATAACGAAATCATTCTGGCTTTAAGCAAAAACATGTTTATTAAGGGACAGTTTTCTTTCTTCTTTCCTGGAGAAGTGGTTGAAGATATCACCGAGGCTTATTCCGGTAAAAAATGTGATGATGTCGCCAGTCGTCTGGCCCTGGAGTTAATCTGGAACTTCTAACGGCTGAATGAAAACGCTTGTTTGCTAAAAGGAAGCGTTTATGTTAACAGCAAGCATGTGAATCGTCGCATGACGACGGTTCACATGCTTTTTTTATGCTCTGGTTTGATTTGGGAACCCAGTGTGCGTCTTCGACAGATATCCAGGACTGGTTTGTTGGAAAATTTTTTTTTAAAGAGTGGGTTGTTCTATGGATAATTGTTTAAGGGCTTGTTTGCCGAGGTTGCGGTCTGTTCTGGTCTTATCCCTGATCGGTTTAATTCTTTCAGGGCCTGGAAGCACTTCGGTCTCAGCCGAGGAGAAATTTGATTTTAATAATTTGTCCGAGAGCCAGGAAAGACAGATCATGTATCCCTCGCTGACCTCGGCGGATGACTATCGTCAAGGCCAGGTCGAACAACGGACCATTAATCTGAATGAGATTTTTCGAGGAGGGGAAGGCGGCGAACTGTCTTTGCGGCAACGGCATGAGTATGAAAAAAGATTACGGCGCTTGGAACAACGGGGGCTTAATCATGAGCGAAGTTTAGAGGTAAACAGGGCCTTGCGGCGCGGTAAAGTCGGAATGCTATTCGCTCCCGGATTAAATTCGCCGGCGGCAGCAACCCTGCTGAGCAAAGCTCCCGAGCTGATGCTGGCTCAGGGTTTTATCTATTTCGAACCCTCGCAATTACAGCCGGTGCTGAATAATTTTCGCTATCGACAGGCTTTGCAGAATCCGGAGGCGATAGCTTCCTTTCTGAGTGAATACCCCGGTTGTCGTTATCTGCTTTTCATTCAGAAGCTCAGACTGCCCGCAGGTTTTCCCGGAGTGGTTGAACTCGATGGTTTTGTGGTCGACGGTTATGCCGGGCAGCGTTATTCTTTGCGGACGGCCCGTGAGAACGCTAATGCGCCAGGTCAGGTGGAAACTGCTTTGGCGCGGGCGCTGCAGCAGTATTTGGGGGCTTTGCAAAACCTGGTTGCGGGCGGCGGCTTTCAAGGAAAGATTTTTCTCGTTCAGGGGCCGCGCCTCTATCTTAATGTTGGCTTACTGAGCGGCTTGGTCGCCGGCCAGGAGTTGGAAGTTCTGTCTCAGCCGAGGACCATTTACGATCCGAGAACCGGTCTGGCGGCAGGCATGGTTCCGGGGATTCCCTGTGGCAGAATACGTCTTCTGAGAGGTTTCGGCTATGATCTGGCCGAGGCGGAATTGCTTGCCGGACAGGCGCGGACGGGTGATCTGATCGAGCCTCGTTGAGATGATTTCTTCAGGCTCTGGTGTTAATAGATGTTGTGGGCGGGTTGGTTGGTAACAGGCTGGTCATTGCGGCGGTCTGCTCGTAACTGCGACGTGTCGGGTTGTATCGGGTTGAAGGCTGTGCGGAAGGGTTATTGGCCGGAGACTGCTTGTCGTCGGCCGCCGCTGTTGTGGGGGAGCGCTCCTGCTGTAATTTTATACGGGCCTGAGCCTCAATCTGAGCGGCGCGGGCGGCGATGGCGCGATCCTGTCCCGATGGATCTTTGGGGGCCAGCGCTGCCCTTTTGACAACCTGCATTTTCTGAATAGTGGCTTCCGGGGTATTTCCCTCCGAAACGTCAATCTTTACTTCCCCTCCGACGGCATAATTTCGGTTATCGGGGCCTTTCTGGTATTCGTAGTGAGCGCCGCCGCTGACATATGGTCCTCCGGCGGCCAGGTGTGCCTGTTCATGGGCCTTGACTTCGGCGTCCCTTTTTTTCAGTTCATTGATTTGATTTTGTTCTGCTTCGCTGAGTTCCCGCGGGCTGTCAGTCGGAAAGCTTATGGCGGGGGCTTGTTTTTTAAGCTCGGCCGGAGTTACGCCGGCGGCTGGCTTTGTTTGAACAGCGGTGGCAGGAGATTTGTCGCTTAGTCTGAAATCCGGGTAAAAGCCGGGGCGCCATTGGCTGTTTCCAATCTGCATGCCCTTCCCTCTCAGTCTTGTCAGCCTTTGCGGTTGCCGTTTTGCGGAAAACCCTGGTTCGTTCCAACATCGTTGGTGAGACAGCTTCCATATGTAAGTTTAGCGTCGGCTTCCTGGTTTTGTCAATTGCTTTTCCCTGGAATTTTCCGGCCGGTTGACACCCACGCCGGACCTGATTGAGGTGTAATGACTTGATGCAGCGGACTGAAGTGGTAAAAGATAAGGCTTAACAAGAAAAAGATGGTGATGATCAGCGTGGCCCGACGATTGACGAGACCGTCCTTAGTGATCTTGATAAGCAGCAACCAGCCGCAGAGCGCGCAGAAAACAAAACCCGCAAACCAGTAAATCGAGGGGCTTGCCAGAATGCGCTCGGGCTTACCGCCGGCAAGCTGCCAGCTCAAGGGTAAAATTTGCAAAAATATCGCGACCAGCAGCCATTTACCGGCATAAGCGGCCGCCCGGAAATAGTATTCTCGGGACTGTTTTCTGGTTTGCTCTTTTTCACCGGAGTTGGCCAGCATAAAGATCAAGGCCGTCAGGCTGAGGGAGTTGAGAACGAAATGGATAAAACAGGCAATTTCTATGCGTCCCAGCCACCAAAAGAAGATTTCCCGGTTGGAAGTCAGCTCACCTTGTATTCGTGACCAGGCTTTTCCGGTCTCCGGCAGATACCAGAAGAAAGCCGCTCCCAGGGCTCCGGCGACCGCCGGCAGAGCTGAAGGCAGATGTAAGAAACGGTTCTTTATCAAGGTCAGACTGAAATGATAGAGCAGAAATAAAATGAGCGCCGCGCCGGCTAAGACCAGACTTCGGAGCAGAAAGGAGTTTTGGCAGAGTTGTTCGCGCAACGGTAGAAAAACTATGCCGGCGCCGACGATGTAAAAGATCATGGCCCAGGGTAAAACCGATCCGGTTAGTTTTGGGCTGAGCCGAGAACCCTCCACGCCGGTCTTGCTTTTGTCAAAAAGCTCATGGCTCAAAGCGATGACGACCCCGCCCAGAATCAGTCCCAGGGCCAACAGGAAGGCTATGTTTCCGGCCTCTTGCATTCGGGGATGGGAAAGGTAGTTGATGAAATTCATAGGGTGCTGTTTCCTTAAATTATTAATCGAAAATCAGTTGTTGATCGATGGGGACGCAACCTGGCGGCAAAAAATAATAATGCTGTAAGTTCTGAACCTGGCGCGGCTCTTTTTAAGTGATGCTTTCGCAGGGTTCATGGATTAATCTTGGAGCCGGGGGATGCGGCGTCCGGCTTCTTGTAGCTTTGAAAGCGGAGCAGCGCCTCGTCCATTTCTTCTTTATTGAGCAGGAACGGGCTTCCCAAGCTGCATGCCCGGTAATATATTTCCGCGACTTCCTCAATATAAAGCGCGGTCTCATAGGCTCTTTTCAGATTCTCGCCGACGGCCAGTAAACCATGGTTTGCCATCAGAATGCAATTCTCCCGACCCAGAGCTGCCGCGGTCTGGCGGGCGAGTTCGGGCGTCCCGAAGGTCGCATAAGGCGCGAGCCTGATTTCTCTGGCTTCGGCGATGCCGATCAGATAGTGACAGGCCGGAATCGGCTGCCGCAGCACGGCAAAGGTGGTGGCAAAGCGGGAATGGGTGTGAACCACCGCATTGATTTCAGGCCTTGTTTTATAAATTTCCAGGTGTAAATACCATTCACTTGAAGGAGGAAGGCCTTCGAGGTGCACACCGTTAAAGTTCATCAGGGAGATGTCCTTGGGACTTATTTGTTCGTAATCGACGTCGGAGGGTGAGATCGCGATTAGATTTTTGGTTCTCAGGGCCAGGCTCAGATTGCCACCGGTTCCAGTGGTCAGACGGTCTTTCAGCAGGCGGCGGCCGTAGTCGGCAAGCAGGCGGGAGGTAGCTTTTATCATCAGAAATCATCCCTATTTAAATGACCGAAAGATAAGTGGCGTGTTTCTTGACATATCCGGCAACCAAGGCAGAATCTGGTCTTGGTTGCCGGGATTGATTATTTTTTGATCAGAGCCTGAATGTTTTCCGGCATCGGAATGCTTTTGCGCCGCTGCAGGTCGAAAATCAAGAAGCTGACTTCAGCTTCGCAGACAATTTCACCATTGTTTTTTTTACGTATTACTTGGTCGACTATCCCAAGCTTGTGGTTGCGTAACTCCCGAAAGATAGTCTCGATAACAAGAACCTCGCCAACCACAGCTTCGCGGCGATAATGAATGTTGAGGTTGACAACGGCAAAACCCAGTCCTTCCCGGACCATCTGCCAGAGATCAACGCCGGCCTTTTCAACCTCGTCACAGCGTCCCCATTCAAGATATTCGACGTATTTGGCGTTGTTAACATGTCCCATGACATCTACATGGGTGGAGCGCACTGTGATTTCAAGCATTTTAATAAACTCCACGATAATTTTACTGCCGGAGAGAGGGCTTTCTCCCGGTCGGATTGTCAGTCAGCGTTCTGATTCGGCCGCAGGCTCAGCTGAGATGTCTAACCAAAAAATAAGCGGATATTATTTTCAACTTTCAGATTTAAATCGCTTTCACAACCGGGCGGCAGCTCCCAGAGCTCGGCGGCAAATTTCAGAAAACGGGAAAAGCTTAAGGGGATTTTCAGCTCATGAGAAGGCCGCCGGGTTGAAACCCTACGGCCAGCGTAATCTTTTCTCACGCTGGCGGCGAGATGGTTTCTGAACTCGATAAACCGGTCAACATGCTTCCGGAAAAAATCCAGTCCAAAACGGTTGATGACAATCAGGGCCAGATAGGCGTCCAGACGGGCATCAAGTTTTTTCCAGAGAAAGCTTATATTATTGAGAAAAACTTTCGAGTGGAAGGGCAAGGAGGGATAGGGTTTTCGGCCAGGCCCGGACTGTCCTGAGTCGGAATGGGCGCGGTCTTGCTCCGCGATCAGAATCCCGACAATTTCTTCCCCCCAGAGCAGCAGGCGCATCAGAGGATTGCGTCGGCTTGAGTAATGCAGAGAATCCATGCCTTGGCAAAGGCTCAGGCAAAACTGTTGTTCATTCAGTGAGAGCTTGGCGAAAACCTGGGCTTCACGACAGAGGGCATTGGCGCATTTAAACTGGTAACCTGTTAAATCGCGAAGATCACGGCCGTGATGACGAGCCGGATGTAACAAACAACCCGCCTGTTTCTCGTCGTCGTCAAGGAAACCGAGCCCCCAGCAGAAATCCCCTGGGCTTTCGGTGGGGGCGGCCAGTCTCTTTTCCAGTTCCAGACGATTGCAACGCAGGATGGTTTTCGTTCTCGGAATGTCGTCGAGCGGGTCGGCTTCCGGGTCTCGAATCGGCGGACAACAGAAAAAACAGCTTTTTTCCTGATCCGGAAAGCAAAGCGAAGCAAGCTTGAGCATAGGCAAAGGCCAGCCAAAGGAGGCGAGAGATTTTCCCGCCTCCTTTGTAACTGATAGCTATAAATAGTTGGCTGTGCGGAGTCGAAGCAGATATCAACCGCAATACATGATAGCCAGAATCAGAGCCGGCTCGTCGGTGTTGGTGACAACGACATGCGGAGTTGTTGATTTAAGATAAAGGGCGTCGCCCAAGGACAGGATTTCCACTTTGTTTTCCACGATGACCTTCACTTCTCCGTCGATAACGTAGATAAATTCTTCGCCGTCGTGAACCGAAGGCACGACATCTTTGGCCTTTTCCGGATTAAGCTTGACGATGAAAGCGTCCATATGGCGACCCTTGAGGTCGGCGGCCAGGGGGATATAGCTATGATAACTGGCCCGGCCGGAAGGCAGCGGGGCGCTTTTCTGGTCGCTGACCCGCAGAACGCTGTAATTTTCCTGGACTTCACGGTCGGAAAAAAGGTTGCTCATGACGGTGTTCAAAGCCCGTGAAAGACGGATCATGGTGCCCAGCGGCGGGGTGATTTTTTCCAGTTCGATATTTTCCAACATGGCGATGTCGAAGCCCGTTTTCTGGGCGAGCTCGGCTAGGGAAAGACCCTGGGTTTCGCGCATATGCTTGATTTTTTCTCCGACATGGATAGGATCGGTCTGTTCCTGAGGTTTGTCCATGTGCTCGGCCAGATCGGTCAGGTACTTCTCGTAGTATTCATTGTGCTTTTCGATATTGATCATAGCTAATTCACTCCAATAATGTAATGTCTCTTACAGGGCGGACTTGCCAGCTTACGTTAAATGGATTATATATAATTGCGACTATCATATATTGTTCTTGCTGTAAAGGGCAAGAAATAATTTTATCTTCGCGTGATCGGTTGCTGAAAACAGTGGTTTACGTAGATCCGTGAGCTTGAGAATCGGATCGGGTCTGAGATAAAGATCTTGACAAACTGATTTTGGTCGGTTAGCAGGTATCGGCAAATATGAATTATAGCATGACCGTGGAATCTTGTAAAACGGCAGCCGCAGGCGGCATGCGTTTTGTCGCCTATCGAGATCTGAGCCTCGCACTGAAACCTTTTTTTGCTGAATTTATCAGCGCGTATTGTCGCAATTGTCAAAAGGTCACAGCTCGTTTACCGGAGGCAGACGCGGAGACCATCGACATCGTTGAAGGGGTTTATCCAGGTTGTTGTCATCGTGGTGCCGGGGATATCTTTCGTCTTGAAGGGGAACCTTGCGAACGTTCCCGGCTGGCTCCGGAAATAATAACCGAACTGCAGAAGCGGCGGCGGGTCAGGTTGGCTCAGTTTGAGGCGGCAACCGGTGGTTTTTATCGTTATCGACGGCAGCGCGATGGAGCCTGGTTAAGTGGGGCGCACTGCCGTTATTTTGCGGCCGATGGCTGTGGGCTGGGAGAACTCAAAGGCCCGCTTTGTCTCAATTTCATCTGTCCTCCGATTCGAGAGGATCTGCTGAAAGTCGCGGCCGGTAGGGAAAATCTGATCGGTCCAGAGCACGATTTCTTGTTTATCTACCGAAGCATGGCGGTAATCAGTTATGATCAGCCCAAAGCCGTGGCGGAAACCATGGTCGGCGTAAAACGAAATATTTTGACTCTGGCGCGCTTGTGTCGGCGGTTTATCGACCGTCACGCGGCCGTGTCACTCTACGAATATTTTCAGCGACAAACTCAAGTTCAGGGCGCTGTTCCTGAAATCTTTTGATAAAAGTTGGAGCCGTTCATTTTGGGGGAGAGTTTTGGGAAATCGATAATCCAGTTAGTTCCGGCTCTACGGCAAGGAGAAGTAAAAGATGCTTGACCATTTTTCGGGTGCTTTGAGCGATGAAGAAATGGCGGTGCTTGACAAGGAGGAACTGGCGGTTCTGAAGGCGGTTGCAGATGAACTTCCGGAGTTTTCCCGAACACCTTCTCAATTGATCCCGGTCCTGCAGTCAATTCAGAAAAAACACGGTTATCTGCCGAAACTTGTTTTGCGACTGGTGGCAGACCATCTTCAGGTAACCATCGCCAGAATCTATGGCGTCGCCACATTCTATAACCAGTTTCGTTTTAATCCTCCCGGTCGTAATCCGATCAAGGTTTGTCTGGGAACCGCCTGTCATGTCAAGGGTGGCGAAATAATTCTGGAAAATTTTGAGCGTCGTCTGCAGATCAGGGAGGGTGAAACCAGCGCCGATCGCGAATACAGCCTCGAACGGGTGGCCTGCATTGGTTGTTGCGCCCTGGCCCCGGCAGTGGTGATTGGCGAGAAGGTTGAAGCTTACGTCACTCCCAGCAAGGTCGAGGGGATTATTACTGAAATTGAGGTTCGCAAAGAGATGGCAGCCCGGGAGCAGCAGAGAAATGAAACCGCAGCATCCACCAATGAATAATAGTCCGAGAGCTTTTTTGGCCGAGCTGGTCACGGCGGCCGCTGCCAAACTTGCGGAACTTAAAAACGCTTCGGTGCCGGTGATTTATGTCGGTTGCGCCACCTGCGGCCGGGCTGCTGGAGCCATGGACACGATTGCCGGATTTAACGAGGCTCTGGTTGCCAACGGAATCGAGGCGATTATTCGAAAAGTCGGTTGTCTCGGACACTGTTATGCCGAGCCTCTGGTGATTATTCAGAATCCCGGATTTCCTCCGCTGCTCTATCAGAAAATCGGAGTGGGTGAAGCTGGAATTCTGGTTCGTTCCTTCCTTAAGGATGGCAGCGATCCCTGTTATGAATACTTGCTCGGGGCTCTGGAGGCGGATGATAATTTTCCGACCCTGATGGATTATCCGCGTTATCTTTTTGAAAACCGGGTAATTATGGAACACTGCGGCCTGATTGATCCTGAGGATGTGGATCATTATCTCGCGGTTGGTGGCTATTCGGCTTTGGCCCAGGGGCTGGAAGAAGGCGGGGTCCGGGTTCTGGAAGAGATCAAGGCCGCCAATCTGCGGGGTCGGGGGGGCGCCGGCTTTCCGGCCGGGCGGAAATGGGAAATTGCCCGCAATGTCAAAGTTTTCGAGAAACTGGTGATCTGCAATGGGGATGAGGGTGATCCCGGGGCCTACATGGATCGAACCCTGCTGGAGAGTAATCCGCATCAGGTGCTCGAAGGGCTGGCTTTGGCGGCTCTGGCGGTGGGCGCCGGGCGGGCGCTGCTTTATATTCGGACCGAATATCCCCTGGCGGTTGAAATTGTTGAACGGGCGATTGCTCAGGCGCGGCAGAAAAACCTTCTGGGTTCTAAAATCCTAGGTAGTGATTTTTCTCTGGAGGTCTCGGTTTTTCAAGGTTCCGGAGCTTTTGTCTGCGGAGAAGAAACCGCTCTGATCGAGTCTTTGGCCGGCCGCCGGGGTATGCCCCAACCGCGGCCGCCATACCCGGCCGTATCCGGGTTTCAGGGGAAACCGACGATAATCAACAATGTCAAAACCTTGTCGACCGTGCCCTCTATCATCCGTAACGGCGCTTCCTGGTTTACGGCGATTGGGACCCCGGGCAGCCCCGGGACGGCAATTTTCTCCGTGGTCGGAGAGGTCGAATATCCCGGGCTGGTCGAGGTGCCGATGGGGGTTACGCTCGAACATCTGGTGGTGGATGTTTGCGGCGGAGTGAAAAACGGCAAAACCCTGAAAGCCGTTCAGATCGGCGGTCCTTCCGGCGGCTGTCTGCCGGCGTCCCTGCTGCAGACCAAAATCGATTTCGACTCCCTGAAGGAATCCGGGGCGATGATGGGGTCGGGCGGCTTGGTCGTTATGAACGAAGATACCTGCATGGTTGAACTGGCGCGTTATTTTACGGATTTTACTCAGGGTGAATCCTGTGGTAAGTGTACCTTTTGTCGGCTTGGCACCCGTCATTTACGCGATATTCTTGAGGATCTGACAAAGGGTGTAGGGTCTGCGGAAGATCTTCAGACCCTGCAGGAACTCAGCGAGATGATTGTTAAAGGCTCGCTCTGTAGTCTGGGTAAAACGGCTCCTAATCCGGTGCTGACGACCCTGCGTTTTTTTCGGGGCGAATATGAGGCTCATTTTGCGGAAAGACGTTGCCCGGCGCGCATGTGCCGGAGCCTGATCGCTTTCTATATCGATCTGGAAGCTTGTGCCCGGGGTTGTGATGCCTGCGTTGCCTGCTGTCCGACCGAGGCGATTTTTACGACCAGTAACCGTAAAAAGGCGATTGATCAGGAAAAGTGTGTCAAATGCGGCGAATGTGTTTATGCCTGCCCGCCGGAATATGACGCGGTACGGCGAATTTCACCGCCCAGTCTGATTCCCGATCAGGGAGTAAAGCCCTTGATCGAGGAAGAAAAAGAGGAAAAGTGATGCAAGCCGTTGAAGATATTCCGGTAACCGTAACTATAACCGTAGACGAGCGAAAGATTGAAGCTTGTGCAGGCCGCAACCTGCTTTCGGTTTGTCTTGAAAATAATATCTATATTCCCCACCTCTGCTTTCTCGAAGGGATGGAGGACCCCCCGGCCTCCTGTCGCCTCTGTTTGGTTGAGGTGGTGGGCGAAAATTTCCCCGTTGCCTCCTGTCGCTATCTGGTCAAGGATGGGATGGTGGTCCGTACCGATAGTGAGGCATTATTGCAACTGCGGCAAACCGCGTTTCGCCTGCTGGTCTCGACCAACGATGGGCGTTGTCATCTCTGTCTGGCTAATCATAGCTGCGAGCTTCAGCGGATTGCCAAGTTCCTGCACCAACCACTACGAACCAAACGCCTGCGGCATATAGAGCGCAATTACCCAGAACTTATCACGGAACACCCTTACCTGGTCTATGAGTCCAAAAAGTGTGTGCTCTGTGGTCGCTGTGTTTATGTCTGCGGAAAACTGGAAAAAGGATATAAGCTGGATTTTGCTAAGCGGGGGATTGATACGGTGGTCTCTTTTTTCGGCAGTGATATCGATCCGGCAACGAGCGCTTGCCAGGATTGTCTGGCCTGCGCAGCGGTCTGTCCGGTTGGAGCCCTGAACAGCAAGAGGGTATGGCAGGATTTTACTGAGGAGCTGAAGCTTCAGGGTAAACTTTAAATCAGGGATATCTCTCAGCGGCTTTGTTTGCTGGGCTCGTAACAACTTGCGCGATTCATGATTGCTCAATAACGACACCCCGTCGGCCTGATTAACGACGAAAAGCCGGAGCAAACGGCAGGGGTAAGGATAATTTACAGGAAGCAGGATGGGTTAATGGCGGTATTGGTTTTAATGAGACATGGTGAATCAATCTGGAATCGGGATGATCGTTTCGCCGGTTCGGTGGATGTGCCTTTGACTGATGCCGGGCGCTCGGCGGCGGTGGCGGCGGCGGCATCCTTTGCCGGTTTCGAATTTGCGGCGGCTTATTGTTCGCCTCTGACCCGGGCCCGGGAAACCGCCGAACTTTTCCTGAAGGCCCTGGGTTCTGCGGCACCGCTGATTCCCGAGCCTTGCCTGGTGGAAAGAAATTATGGTATTCTTCAGGGGTTGAGTAAGGAACGGGTCAAGGAATTGTATGGAACGGGGATTTATAATCTCTGGCATCGCAGTTATAACATTGCCCCACCGGGTGGAGAAAGTCTTGAAGCTTTAGGTTTGCGGGTGCAGCCTTTCGTGCGCCAGGTGGTGGGCGAGGATCTGCGCCTGGGCGGGAATGTTCTGCTGGTGGCGCATGGAAATGTTCTGCGTTCCTTGGTCATGATGATTGAAAAGCTTGATGCGGATAAAATCGAGCAGGTTGAAGTGGGCACCGCTCAGCCCCTACTTTATGAACTTGATCAGGATTTTGCTTTGCTCAGCAAAAAAGTTTAAATCTGATAAACTTGTAACCACTCTTGAACCTCGCAAAAAACCGGATGACACCGCAACGGCTTCGAAAACGGCTTCGAATGTAAGCCACCCGAAACCTGGGGGCTGTGGTGGACATAGAAGTGTCTCGCAGAGACACGCGTCCGGCCTGGGCCGTGAAGGTTGAAGGGGAATAAAACCAGCAAACCTCGGGCCGGGATTTTTTGAGCCGGTTTGGCTTTTGCAAACGTGATTCGTAGGCATGTCTGACGTTAAAAGGAAACAGCTGCGGGTTGTGGTCAGCGGTCAGGTTCAGGGCGTCTGGTATCGGGCTTCGGCCTGCAGCCGGGCTCAGCAACTGGGTCTTTCCGGCCGGGTCTGGAACCGTGTGGACGGCAAGGTTGAGATCGTGGCTGAGGGCTCGGGGTCCGCATTGCAGGGCTTTTTGATCTGGTGCGCTCAGGGCCCGCCTGGGGCTCGCGTGGTGGGGCTGGAAAGCTACTGGTCTGAACCTGATGCTGGTTTTGATGATTTTCGAGTATCTTATGAGGTATCGTAAACCCGTAAACCGGGATCGTTACGAAGGCGGTTTTTAATTTAATTCGCGCTGATTTATATCTGAAAAATTCATCCTTGTCGAAATGTAGTCGTCTGCGGCCGATTTACCTGGAAATGAGACAACCCGATTTTCGGGCAGCGTTAGGGGGCGGCCGATGGTATATTTAAGGCAGCCTTTCTCGGCGGGGACTCAGTCAGCTCGGTTATCACGACCAAGCGGTCGCGACGCGGCCTCCTGTCTGCAGCCAGAAGTTATCACTTTCATGCGTCGTGAGATCGAGTTGGCTGGGGGCAATGAGGTTTTTTTTCAGGCACGCCTGATTTCCGCGAAAGTAGTTGAAGCAAGAGTCTTGGCGCGCGGCAATCAGGATATGACTCCGGCTTTGTCCCGCAGTCTGCGGCCCGGTGAGGCCGTCATTCACAACCATCCTTCCGGTAATCTCTCTCCTTCGGACGCCGACCTTCGCGTGGCGTCACTTCTGGCGGCAGATGATATTGCATTCCTGATCGTTGATAATACGGTAAGTCTGATTTACGGGGTCGTCGAACCGATGGTCAACTCCGCAGGAGAAGCGCTGTCGCCTGACTTGGTGGAAAGGTATTTTTCCCCCGCGGGGGAACTGGCCGTCAATCTGCCCGGTTATGAATTTCGGGCGGAGCAGGCCGAATTGGCCCGAGAAGTTCTGCAGGTATTTAACGATCACGGTTTTTTGCTTGCGGAAGCGGGAACCGGAGTTGGAAAAAGCCTGGCCTATCTGATTCCGGCGGCGCTCTGGGCTATTCGCAGGCAGCAGCGAGTCGTTATTTCGACCAATACAATCAATCTTCAGGAACAACTGCTGGATAAGGATTTGCCGGTGTTGATTCGGGACCTTGCCCTACCGGTCAAAGCCGTCCTGGTCAAAGGCCGGGCGAATTATCTTTGCCGGCGACGGCTTCAGGAACTGGCGCGGGAAATCGCGGAGCTGAAAGAACCGCAGGATGATGAGCTCAAAGCCCTGGTGAGGTGGGGGCAGACTACCATAGGTGGCAGCCGGGCCGATTTTCCTGGTTTGCCCAGTGCGGAGGCCTGGGAGCTGGTTGCCAGCGAGGCGGATGCCTGTCCCGTTTCACGCTGTCCCGAGTTTCCCAACTGTTTTTTTTACAATGCCAGGCGGCAGGCGGCCCAGGCTCAGCTTCTCGTGGTCAATCACCATCTTTTGATGGCCGATCTGCAACTGCCGGAGGGGGTAGGAATCCTGCCGCGTTACGAGGCTTTGATCATGGACGAGGCCCATCATCTTGAGGACGCGGCCACCGGTTATCTGGGAGAAAATATCTCTGAAATCGGGCTGCTGATGCAGCTTAACCGCCTGGCTCATCGGCAGCGGCGCGAACTGGGTTTGCTGCGGCGCCTGCGCCGCCATCTTGGTCAGGGGCTGTCGTCTTCCGGGAAAAGGCTTGCGGACCGGCGCCGGATGGAACTGGAGCTTGAGTTGTATGCTGCCTTGACCGCCTTGCTCGAAACTGAGGCCGAGCCCGCCGTCTTGATGTTCAGTCATGATTTGCACGATTATTTTGCAACCTGGCGCGATCTTCTGAAAGAGGCTTTCGAGGCCATAGAAGGGGGAGATTTAGAAGGATCGTTTAAGTTGCGGATTACCGCTCGGGAACGGAACCATGTTTTCTGGCGGACGGATCTGGCCGCAAGCGTCACCGCCTTTCTTGATGAGGCCGCAAGTGTTGTGAAGACTTTGTTGCGGCTCGGGCGCAAGATCGAATATGGTTTGCAGGACAAGTTTTTGCCGGAAGATTTTTTTGCTGCCTGGTATCAGGAATTTCTCGTGGCCCTGAATCGTTTTCGTAGCCAGGTTGATTTTATCAGTGGATTTTTTCTAAAAACAGAGGTTGAGGCCGGGACTATCGCCTGGGTTGAGGTGAGTTCCGGGCGGCGCCGTAATTGCCGTCTCGTTCTGGCTCCACTGGAAGTTGGTTCCTTGCTCGAGAAGCTGCTTTATCAGCGCTTAAACTGCATGATCATGGTCTCGGCGACCTTGGCGGTGGATCGTTCCTTTGCCTTTTTTACCGGTCGGGTCGGGCTTGCCGAGCGCTCGCGAAAGGGTTTTTTACAGACAATGATTCTGGCCAGCCCGTTTGACTATCGGCGTCACGCCCTGATCGCGGTGCCCAATGATCTGCCGCTGCCTAATGAAAAGTCTTATGTGCCGGCCTTGTCACTCTTTCTTGACACCTTGATTGCCCGTCTCGGGGGACGGACGATGGTTCTTTTTACTTCATATCGGACCATGCGCGAGGTTGCTTATGGTTGCCGGGATTCCTTGCTTCGGCGCGGGGTCAGGATGTTGCTTCAAGGAGAAGGGCAGCGGCAATGGCTGCTCAATGAATTGAAAAACAATTCAGGTACGGTTCTGTTTGCCACGGACAGTTTTTGGGAGGGGGTTGACGTCAAAGGACGGGCTCTAGAGTGCCTGGTGGTGGTGCGTTTACCGTTCAAGGTCCCTACTGAACCGGTCCTGGCCGCCCGTCTGGAATATGTGGCGGCTTGTGGAGGGAATCCTTTTTACGATTATACCTTGCCGCAGACCGCCCTCAAATTGAAGCAGGGGGTCGGCCGCCTGATTCGCAGTCGCAAGGATCGCGGCGTTATCGTGATTTGTGATCGACGGCTGGTTGAAAAAAGTTACGGATCACGCCTGCTTGCAGTTCTTCCGGAGGCTGAGTTTCAGATTATGAGCGGCGGTGAGCTTGTCAGTCGCGCTGCAGCTTTTATTTCTCAGGATTAAGGCCGAGTAATTCAGCCGGATGTTTTCGGCGGCGACATTGGGGTGCTATCAGCCAGGAGCAAAATTATGTTTTTCCGACCCACAAGACCATCGCTTCTGTTCGGCGGCTTTTTGACGGTTTATATTCTGCTTCTGTTGAGTCTGGCTTTTCTTGCCTGGCAGGTCCGGCAGAACGAACAGGCTGCCTGTCAGGCGTTGTTGGCGCGAAAAATTCTGGATTGTTCAGAAGGGCTCTCCAGGCGAGAGTCGCTTGGAGGCCTGAATGCGGATGAAGCCGGTCTGCCTCAGGAATGGAACGCGGTAGCCGCCCTTGGCCTTCTGCGCCGGGGAGGGATGTTTGCCGGAGTAAAGCTTTCCGCGATGAATAATAAAGAAATCGTTTTCCTGATAGAATCTATGATCAGCTTGAAACAGGCCCGGGGAAATGCCGTTCCGGGAACCTCGTCTGATATCTCATTAGGGACGATTTTTGAAAAGAAAGCGGAAAGTCTGGTCCAGACCATGGTGTTTCGAGAAGTGGTCGCCCGCAATAAAATCCGCGCGGCTTTTTGGGGGACGGTCGGACTGGTTTTTTTTCTTGCTCTGGTGAGCGCCGGTATCGGGGTTCTCTTTTTAGAGATGAAAAAGCAATCCCACCGAGAACGGGAAAGATCGCTTTTCTTTCAAGGCTTGCTGGCCGCACTGCCCGGAGCCGGTGTGCTGTTGGATGAAAACCTTGATATAAAACTAATTAATCGAGCCGGTAAAAGGCTTTTAGGGTTGGATCATGATCAGGTGTTATCCGGTAAATTTGAGCGATATTGTCGAGATCCAGCCTTGATCAAAGAGTTGCGTTCTTTCTCGTCCGCCATGCCGGAAGTTTCATCCGATATTTTCGACCAAATGTTTGCCGAGCCCAGCGAGTTTGCCTGGTATGGTGATGAGTCTCGGCAAACCTTACTTTCGGTTATCTGGTTTCATGCTTTTATTGCCGGCAAGGGTTATTTTTGGGGGGTAGTGGAAGCGTCTTGTCGAAACCAATCGCAAACCCTTAACCCAATACAGGTTCAGGAGCAGCTGAGAGAGCTGTCCAGTGAGCTTTTCCGGGTTCAGGATAACGAAAGAAGGTTGTTGGCGAATGAATTGCATGATGGTCTCTGTCAATCCCTGGCCGCCCTCAAGATGCAGGTCGCCAGAGTTGAAAAGCGTCTTGAACTTCCTGACCTTAAAGGTGAATGCCTTAAAATACGGCAATTCATAGCGCAGATTATTGAAGATACAAGACGTTTGTCCCACGATTTGAGTCCGGTGGTTCTGGATGATCTTGGTCTGGGCGACGCCCTGGCACAGATGATCAATAACTTCGCTGCCCTTAAAGGCATGAAAGTGTCCATTTCAATTCCTGACCTAGATGAGTTTTTTCCCCGGGATGCGTCTCGTCATATTTACCGGATCGTGCAGGAAACCCTAAATAACGTAGAAAAACACGCGAATGCGTCACTAGTGTTGTTTGAAGTTAAGGTTATGGATGATGAGGTCTCCTTTTCAATCAAGGATGACGGCATCGGTTTTGTTGTGGATCAGGTCAGCAAAACTCCCTCGCGGGCCGGGTTGGGTCTGGCCAGTATGGCCCAGCGGGTTCGGTTGTTGGAGGGGACCCTTCAGATTCTGAGCCAGCCAGGCAAGGGCACTGAGGTGAAGTTTCTGATTCCTAAAAAACGGTAGAGATGATGTTTTGCCGATAAGTTTATCGATGAAAGGCATTTTTTTGCGCTAAGAGGAGGGAGGCGTTTTCTGTTTGGTTTCTGAAAAGGAAGTCATTGCGTAAGGTTGTTTGTAAAAAAGTCAGCTTTTATTGCCACTTCAAGCTGATTTGCTTGTAAATAGTTTATCTATCTGATATATTGCGACGGTTAGGTTTGTGAGAGATATTCGTTCGGCTGATAGCGTCGTTGTGATATAAAGTTATAAGATACGTAAAATCAAGGAGTTGTCTGATGTTTAGAGATGATGGCAAATGTAAGATCGTTCTGGCTGATGATCATGCGATGTTGCGTCAGGGTATCAAGAAGATAATCGAGGAAGAAAATAATCTTGAAGTTGTCGGCGAGGTTAGTGATGGTCTTGAACTGATTGAGTTTTTAAATAAAAATCGTGTCAATCTCGTGCTGCTTGATATTTCGATGCCCAATGTGCGTGGAATCGAAGCGATTACCGAAGTCCGGCGGGCTCAGCCGGGGGTCAAGGTTTTGATGCTGACCATGCACAATAATAAAGAGTATCTGTATGCCGCAATTTCCGCCGGAGCTGATGGTTATCTGCTTAAAGAAAACAGCGATGACGAACTTTTAGCCGCTATTGACCAGGTCATGCATGGGGAGACCTATATTTCACCAACCTTGGCGGCGGATTTTTCTGAAGACTTGATGAAGTTTTATCGCAAAAACAAGAAACTTCCTTTTGAGCACCTGACCAATCGTGAACGTGAAATCTTGAAAATGGTGGCGGAAGGCAATACCAGCCGTGAAATTGGCGATCTTTTGTATATCAGCTTGCGTACGGTTGAACATCATCGAGCTAACATCATGCGCAAAATGAAATTCCGCTCGGTTGCCGATCTGATTAAATACGCGCTCGATAAAGGTTACGTTTAGGTCTGGCCTGGGTTGTGACGTTGTTTTATTTGAGGGCACTCTTTTTGAGGTGCCCTCTGTTGTTTATAGTTCAGCTCGCCTTGTCGGGATGGGCTTATTGTGTAACTTAACGAATAGGAAATTTACGGATGAGTACAAAAATTGATCCTTTTGCCGAGCTGACCTGTTTGATCGCTGATTCCGGTCTGGCTGCATGGGGGCGTAAAGAAATTGAGGTTGCTGAACACGAAATGCCGGGCTTGATGGCGATCCGGGAAAAGTATCTGGCCGATCAGCCTCTGAAGGGGGCCAGGATCACCGGTTCATTGCATATGACGATTCAGACGGCGGTCCTGATTGAAACCCTGGTCGCTTTAGGCGCAGAGGTGCGCTGGGCTTCCTGTAATATTTTTTCTACCCAGGATCATGCCGCGGCTGCGATCGCGGCCGCAGGGATTCCTGTTTTTGCCTGGAAAGGTGAGACCTTGGCCGACTATTGGGCCTGCACCTACCAGGCGCTCTCTTTTCCTGGGGGGGGCGGTCCGGATCTGATCGTCGATGATGGAGGGGATGCCACGCTGATGATGCATCTGGGAGCGCGATCCGAAAAGGACCCTTCATTGCTTGAGGGAGACTTTCAATCGGAAGACGAAATCGAACTGGTTGCCCTGCTGCGGGAAATCCAGCGTCGTAAAGTGAGTAACTTTCAAGACTGGGTTGATAATTGCCGCGGAGTCTCGGAGGAGACAACGACCGGAGTTCATCGTCTCTATCAGATGATGGAAAAGGGCGAGCTCAAGTTCCCGGCATTTAATGTCAATGATTCCGTGACCAAGTCAAAGTTTGACAATCTCTATGGTTGTCGCGAGTCGTTGGCGGATGGGATCAAGCGGGCGACCGACGTTATGGTCGCCGGTAAAAATGTGGTGATCTGTGGTTATGGTGATGTTGGGAAAGGCTGCGCTCAGTCCATGCGCGGTTTCGGCGCTCGAGTGATAGTTACCGAGATCGATCCGATTTGTGCCTTGCAGGCCCTGATGGAAGGGTTTGAGGTGACGACAATGGAAGAGGCGTTGGTCGAGGGTGATATTTACGTGACCACGACCGGAAATCGTGATGTTATCACGGCCGAACATATTGCGGGAATGAAAAACCAGGCGATCGTTTGTAATATCGGTCATTTTGACAGTGAAATTCAGATCGCGCGCCTCAATAAATGGCCCGGTATTGTCAGGGAAAAGATTAAACCCCAGGTTGATCGTTACACTTTTCCGGATAAGCACCAGGTTTTTGTCCTGGCGGAGGGTCGTCTGGTAAATCTGGGATGTGCTACCGGACATCCTTCGTTTGTGATGTCGGCCTCGTTTGCCAATCAGACCCTGGCTCAGCTTGATTTGTGGAAAAACCGTTATGAAATCGGGGTTTATCGGTTGCCTAAGATTCTGGATGAAGAGGTCGCCCGTTATCATATTGAGAAACTCGGGGCTAAATTGACGGTTCTTAATCAGGTGCAGGCGGATTATCTGGGCATATCGATTAACGGCCCCTATAAACCCGAGCATTATCGCTATTAGGACGAAAGCTTCCGCAACCGTTAAAACTAAAAAAGGGACAGCTGCGAGCTGTCCCTTTTTTGATTTTTTCATGGTCGGGATGAGAGGATTTGAACCTCCGACCCCTGCGTCCCGAACGCAGTGCTCTACCGGGCTGAGCCACATCCCGCCTGAAATTGTTGCGAGGCTTCTAATGGATTGACTCTCTAAAGTCAAGAGGAAAATGCCGGGAAGGGTCAATTGAAGTTCGCCAGAAAGGGCTTGACTAGGTTGGTTAAAGATGGCAAAAGGCGCAGGTTCACTGGTCTTTAGGCAACGACCGAGGGTGGTCTTTTTAAAATCTGATGGGATATCAATATGGAACAGAGCAGTATTAAGACAAGAGCCGTCGCTTACCGGAGTCATGTTTGTGGAGAATTACGGGCTGCGGATATCGGTAAAAGAGTCAAACTGTCGGGTTGGGTGCAGAACTGGCGCGATCACGGAGGCGTGATTTTTATCGATTTGCGGGATCGTTATGGCTTGACCCAGGTGGTTTTTAATCCTGAAAATGCACCCGAGGCTCATGCTCAGGCTCATCTTCTGCGGGGAGAATTTGTCCTGCAGGTTGAAGGCGGGGTGGTTTGTCGTCCGAAGGGTACGATCAATGCCAATATGGCAACCGGGGAAATTGAAATTCTGGCTGATCAGGTCAGAATCTTAAATAAATCTCAAACCCCGCCTTTCATGATTGATGAAACCAGTGAAATCGGCGAGAATGTACGGCTTCAATATCGTTATCTGGATTTGCGCCGGCAAGCTTTACAGGAGGCCCTAATTACTCGTCACAAGGTAAGTAAAATCGTCAGGGATTATCTCGATGAACATGATTTTCTGGAAATCGAGACGCCGGTCCTGACAAAAAGTACTCCTGAAGGAGCCCGTGATTATCTGGTTCCGAGCCGCACCAATCCGGGGTCATTTTTTGCCTTGCCGCAGTCGCCGCAACTTTTCAAGCAGCTTCTCATGGTCGCCGGCTTCGATCGTTACTTCCAGATTGTCAAGTGTTTTCGGGATGAAGATCTGCGAGCCGACCGGCAGCCGGAATTTACTCAGATTGATATGGAACTCTCCTTCGTCGAGCGGGATGACGTGATGGGGCTGGTTGAAGGCATGATAGCCATGATTTTTAAAACTGTGAAAGGCTTTGACAGCTGTCCACCTTACCCGCGGCTGACTTATAGCGCAGCCTTGGATATGTATGGTCTGGATGCCCCGGATCTGCGTTTTGACATGCATCTGGTCGATCTCTGCGGGGTTTTCGCGGGGACTGAATTTAAGGTTTTTCGTTCGGTTCTGGATGGTAAGGGACTGATAAAAGGGATTAATCTAAAAGGTGGGGCGGCGCTTTCGCGAAAGGAAATCGATGATTTGCTGGCCGTAGTTCAGATTTATGGGGCCAAGGGGCTGGCTTGGATCAAGGTTAATGACGATGGCTGGCAGTCGCCGATCGTGAAATTTTTCAGTGAACCTGAAAAAACCGCACTGGGTCAGCGTATGGAGGCGGAAACCGGCGACTTGCTGTTGTTTGTGGCCGATCGGGCTGAAGTCGCCAATGAGGCTCTCGGTCGTTTGCGTTTGCACTTAGGTGAGAAAATGGGCCTGATTGATCAAACCAAACTGGCTTTTTGCTGGGTTGTCGATTTTCCCATGTTCGCCTGGGATGAGTCGGAAAAACGCTATGTGGCGATTCATCATCCCTTTACGGCTCCGCTGGATGAGGACCTCGCCAGGCTTGAGAGTAATCCGTTACAGGTCAAAGCCAAGGCTTATGATCTGGTTCTGAATGGGGTCGAGGTTGGCGGCGGCAGTATCAGAATTCATGACAGTGAAACTCAGGCCAAGGTTTTTCGGCTTCTCAAGATCACCGATGAGGAGGCTCGGGAAAAGTTTGGTTTCCTCCTGGATGCTTTGAGTTTCGGCGCTCCTCCACATGGTGGTATCGCTTTTGGGCTTGATCGCCTGATGATGCTTCTGTTGGGGCGTCAGTCGATTCGCGAAGTGATCGCTTTTCCCAAAACCCAGAAAGCGACCTGTCTGTTGAGCGGGGCGCCGAATACTGTCAGCCCACGGCAACTGCGGGATCTGGCGATAAAAATTGCATAATTGATTTACAGGAGGAGCGCATGACAGCGACACGGCAACCGGGTCAGTATATTGATTTTGAAAACGGGGTCTATCGGGTTCCGGATAACCCGATTATCGGAGCTCTGGCCGGAGACGGCATCGGACCAGATATCTGGGAGGCCACGCGAAAGGTTCTTGACGCGGCCATCGATAAGGCTTACGCCGGGCGCAGGCTGGTCTGCTGGCAGCCCCTGGCCGCCGGAGAAACGGCTTTTGCTGAAACCGGTTCATATTTGCCGCAAACAACCCTGGATGCCATCCGCAAACAGCGGATCGCCATTAAAGGTCCGCTTTCAACCCCGACCGGAGGGGGCATTCGTAGTCTGAATGTTGCGTTGCGCCATTATTTTGATCTTTATGCCTGTATTCGACCGGTGCGTTATTATGATGGGGTGCCCAATCCGATGAAGCGGCCGGGGGATCTTGATGTGGTTATTTTTCGCGAAAACACGGAGGATGTCTATGCTGGGCTGGAATGGCCCTCGGGCTCGGTTGAAGCCGAAGAGCTGGGGGCCTATCTACGGGATAAACTGGGAGCCAAAGTCCCTCAAGGATCGGCCCTGGGAATCAAACCGATGAGTCCTGCGGGCAGCAAACGTCTGATCCGTAAGGCGATTATCTTTGCCCTTGAAAATCAGCGCCGGGTAGTGACCATGGTGCACAAGGGTAATATTATGAAATTTACCGAAGGTGCTTTTTGTCAGTGGGGATATGAAATAGCCCGGGCTGAATTCTCTGATCGGGTCGTTACGGAAAATGAACTTTTGACTCATTATCAGGGCGAACTGCCGGCGGAAAAGATCCTGCTCAATGATCGGATCGCGGATGCGATGTTTCAGCAGTTGCTGCTGCGTCCGGCCGAATATGACGTGCTGGCCACTCCCAATCTTAACGGAGATTATCTTTCCGATGCCTGTGCCGCCCAGGTCGGTGGACTTGGGATTGCTCCAGGAGCCAATGTCGGCGACGGAATCGCTATCTTTGAGGCCACCCATGGCACGGCTCCCAAGTATGCCGGCCAGGACAAGGTCAACCCCGGATCGCTGATTCTTTCGGGTAAGATGATGCTTGATTTTATGGGTTGGAAAGAGGCCGGCAGCCTAGTCGAAACGGCTTTGCGGAAAGCAATTCTGGGGCGGCGGGTAACCTATGATCTGGCTCGGCAGATGGAGGGCGGCGAGGAGGTCACTTGCAGTACTTTCGCGCAGTTGATTGTTGAGGCCATGGCCCGGTGATGATTTTCCCTTATGGTATTCATAAAACTTTCCGTATCGATCTGTAATGCAGAATTATCGTCGCCTGCTAAATTATCTCCGCCCCCTGTGGTGGCCGTTGCTGCTATCAATTTTTTGTATGGTGGCGTTCTCACTGCTGACCTCGGCAGTCGCTTTTCTCGTGAAGCCCGCGCTTGACGATATCTTTATCAATAAGGATGCTGTCAAGCTCAAGTCTCTGCCCTTGGTCCTGATTCTGCTTTTCGCTTTGAAAGGGGTCGCCAATTATTTCCAGACCTACTACACCGGGTATGTCGGGAGTCGGATCGTCACGACGATCAGGGAAGAGGTTTATTTTCATATTCAGAAGCTCTCCCTCTCCTTTTTTACCGCGACCGCCAGCGGGGTTCTGACTTCGCGTATTATCTATGATGTGTCCATGATCCAGCGGGCGGTTTCCAATGTTATCTCCGGTCTACTCAAGGATATGGTCACGGCTTTGGGGCTGGTCGGCGTTATCATTTATCGGGACTGGCAGCTGTCCCTGATTGTCCTGGTGGTTTTTCCTTTATTCTTTTTCCCGATTTTCAAATACAGTCGCAAAATGCGGCGCTTCAGTAAAAAAAGTCAGGTTCAGGTTGCGGGAATCACATCTTTTCTGCAAGAGAGTTTTACCGGTATCAGGATTATCAAGGCCTTTCAGATGGAGTCCTATAATCAGAGGGAATTTCGGACGATCAATGAAAAACTGCTGGGTCTGGTTCTGCGTCAGCTGAAAATCAAATCTCTGACGGTGCCGATTTCCGAGACCGCCGGCGGTCTGGCGGCCGCTGCTGTGATCTGGTACGGTGGCAGTCAGGTGGTGCAGGGACATTCCACTCCGGGTAATTTCTTTTCCTTCATGACGGCTCTTTTTATGCTCTATGGGCCGATTCGCAGCCTTAACCGCAGCAACAACCAGATTCAGGAAGCCCTGGCCGCCGGCAAACGGGTTTTTGAAATTCTTGACCTGGAGCCTGAAATCATTGATCGTCCCGGAGCGGTCGAACTGCCTCCGATTAGAAACGGGATTCGTTTTGAGCATGTCGTTTTCGCCTACGATAACGAAAACGACGTGCTGCGCGGGGTCTCTTTGTCACTGCGCAAGGGTGAAACCGTGGCCCTGGTCGGCCGCAGCGGTGGAGGCAAAAGCACCATCCTTAATCTGCTGCCTCGTTTTTATGACGTTAAAAGCGGGCGGATCATGATCGACGATCTGGATATTCGAGACCTGACCCAGCAGTCTCTGCGGGCGGCGATAGCGATTGTCTCGCAGCAGACCGTCCTTTTTAATGATACAGTTCGTAATAACATTGCCTATGGTCGAACCGATCTAAGTCTTGACGATATTATAAATGCCGCCCGTTCCGCCAATGCCCATACCTTTATCGAAGAACTGCCGGAGCAATACGATACGATCATCGGGGAAAACGGGGTCAGGCTTTCCGGCGGGCAACAACAGCGGCTTTCAATTGCCCGGGCTTTACTGAAAAATTCCCCGATTCTTCTGCTTGATGAGGCGACTTCTTCCCTGGACACCGAGTCGGAAAGAGCGGTTCAGGAAGCCATTGATCGTTTGATGGAGAGCCGAACTTCGCTGGTGGTGGCCCATCGTCTGTCGACGATAGTCAACGCCGATCGGATTGTAGTTCTGGATAAAGGGGAGATTGTCGAGGAAGGCACCCATAAGGAGCTGCTGGCAGCCGCTGGTGAATATACCAAATTGTACAATATGCAGTTTCAGGAGGAGTGAGAAAATCGCAAGCAACCCTGACCGTGGTGTCCGCAGACAGATAAAAACCAAGTTTCCAGCTGCCGATTCTATCGTTTTAATAGCGGTTTCGATCAGTGTTATACTGTCTTTATGGACCTCTTTTACCGGCGGCACGATCAACCTTGACGGTATTCTTTATATCAGCGTGGCCGAGCGCCTGCAGCAGGGGAATTTCGGGTCAGCGGCGGAACTTTATAACTGGTTTTTCTATCCTCTCTGCATCGCCGGAATCAGCCAGCTTACCGGGTTTGCTCTGGAAACTGCGGCCTTTCTGCTGACGGCTTTTTTTTCAGCCCTGCTAACCTACGCTTTTCTGGCGTGTGTCCGTCTCTTCGAAAATTCAGAGCGAGTACTTTTATGGGCGGCTCTGATCATTGTCTTTCATCCGGTTTTAATGGAGGACCGCTGCGAAATCATTCGTGATCATGGCTATTGGGGATTTTATCTTCTGGCGCTTTTTTTTATCCTGCGCTTTTCTCATAGTGGTCGTTGGCGCGAGGTTCTGGGTTGGTGGGGGAGCATGCTCCTGGCCACCATGTTTCGTGTCGAAGGTTTGTTGTTTATGCTTTTGCTGCCGCTGTCGATGCTCTGGCAGAGAAGACCCAGCCCTCAGCGATGGTATTTTTTTGCCAAAACGCAACTGATCAACCTGATCTTTTTTGTAAGCGCGATGATTTTTTTGCAGTCGACAAAAAATCCCGGAGCCAAATTGTTGGAGTGGGGTCGTTTGGGGGATGCTCTGGCGCTCGGGGAAAAATTTTATAGAGCTCTGAACGGCGGGCTGGCGCAAAGAAGCGAGATGCTCGAAAAGGTTCTTTATCCGTATTCTCAGAACTACGCGGGGGCCGTTCTGATACTGATTCCGCTGGTAATTTTTCTACATAAACTGTTGGCCACCCTGACCCCGGTTTATGTCGGGGTGCTCGGTTGTCGCCCCTGGCGTTACCTGCGTCGTCTTAACCATGATCTGTTAATTGTCCTGATCTGGACGATGCTCCTCAATGCTGCTATTCTCCTGGTTTTTGTTTTTGCCGAGTATTACCTGCAGAGGCGGTTTGCTTATCCTCTGGGGATCACTCTTTTGCTCTTATTGCCTTTTATTTTTGATGCGTATTTTTTGTTATGGCGGAGCGGTAAAAGAATTTTACCGCTTAAACGCTGGCTTCTTTATCCGGCCGCGGTTTTTCTGGTGATTCAGTCCCTGGGTGGTTTTCTGAGCTGGCCTGGAAACTCGGACTATTTTATCAAAGAAGCCGGTTTATGGCTGAAGGACAATCTTCCGCCCCATGAATCACTGTACAGCAACAACCCCAAACTTTATTACTACAGCGGTCGCATGGATGGTTATTGGGAAAAAAGACCTTTGCGGCTTAAGTTCTCGGCCGCTCTTTTACAGGAAAAACCCTGGCCGGACAAAGCTTACATTGCCCTGTGGGTGAGCCGCCATTTTCCTGGGAGTACGGCTGAGATCTCCCGCGAACTTGAGCGGGAACCGGTTAAAGTTTTCAGCAATCGTCGACACGATCGGGTTATAATCTATGACGCCGGCTAGGTTAGGAGATGTGGTTTTGCAAAAGGAGTTTTCGCCGTGGTGAGGCCGCGCCGAATCGTTTTTGTCTGTAAGGGGCTGGAAGATCCGGCAACCCGTTATCGGATTCTGCAGTATGAAGCTCTTTTTATACGTCACGGCTGGCAAATCAGTTGTCTGGCTGAACGCGGTTCCTGGTTCGAGCGGCTGGCGGTGCTGAAGGCCGCTAAAACCGCCGAGGTGCTGGTGGTTTCCCGCAGAACCTACAGTTATCCTTTCTTGTGGCTGTTGCGCTATTTTGCCGGGTATCTGATTTTTGATTTCGATGACGCGATTTTCTGCAAGAGTTCAGGCGCCGTCTCCAGACGCCGGCAGAAAGGTTTTGCGCGGATGGTTTCGTGCTGCGATCAGATCTGGGCCGGCAACCGTTATCTGGCCGCCGCCGCCGAGCCCTACCAGCGCCGGGTCAGGGTGATTCCGACCTCGGTTTTCCCTGAAGCCTATGAAAAAATAAAGGTTGACCGGTCAGACTCTTTTGTCGATCTGGTCTGGATCGGCAGTCGTTCCACCCGTAAACACCTTCTGACCATCATGCCGGTACTTGAAGAAACGGCTTTGGCGGTTCCCGGTTTGCGCTTGAAGATTATCGCCGATTTCAGTCTGTCGGCGCAGCACCTTGATGTTTTAGCCGTGCCCTGGTCGAAAGCGCACGAGGCTTACGATCTGGTTTCGGCCGATATCGGGCTCGCCCCGTTGCCGGATAATCCTTTTACCAGAGGAAAATGCGCTTTAAAGATAATTCAGTACATGGCTGCCGGGCTGCCGGTGGTATCGTCCGCCTCCGGTGTCAATCGCGAGGTAGTCGCAGATGGTGTCAGTGGTTTTTTGGCGCATAATCCTGAACAGTGGCAGGCGGCGATTGTACGTTTGGCTCGGAACCGGAAAATGCGTCGTGCAATGGGAGAGGCCGGCCGGGAAATTTTTTTGAAAAATTACAGCGGGCCGGTGGTCTTTGCGAAAATTATGGGTTCTCTGGAAAGCGATTTTAGTCCTGAGCAAAGCTGATTATGAATAAATCTTTCTTATCTGAAAATGATTTGTGTCCTTTATGCGCTTCATCCCAGCGGCGACCTGCTTTTGTCGGCACCGATCTTCTCCATGGATTACCAGGCCGTTATGAGTATGTTGAATGTCGGATTTGTGGGTTGATTTATCAGATGCCATTGCCGAGTCCGGAAAAAATTGCCTCGTTTTATCCGGAGCAGTACGATCCCTATCGGCCGACTTCGTTAAAAAATAAAAATCGGTTCGAAAAAGCGGTGCTCAGGGATAAATACGGTTATCGGCATCTTGACAGTTCCGTCCCTGGGTGGCTTTCATGGTGTCTGGCCCCCTTGGTGCTGCGGGATGCGGTCCACTTTTTGGGCAATCACCGTCTCCTGGATGTTGGTTGCGGTTCAGGACGCTATCTGCAGAGCATGCGTAACTTGGGCTGGGAGGTTGACGGGGTTGAATTTAATGACGGTGCCGCACAGACTTGTCGTCAAGCGGGTCTGCGGGTTTTTGCCGGGGAACTGGCCCAGGCGGGTTTTGCCGATGAAACTTTTGCTGTCGTCACGGCCCGTCATGTTTTGGAGCATATTGCCGAACCTAAAGCCTTCGTCGCGGAGATTTTTCGTATTTTACAGCCCGGCGGTTGGCTGGTTTTAAAAACCCCGAACAGCCGGGCCCTGGCGCGCAACTGGTTTGGACCGAAATGGTATCCTAATGACGCTCCGCGTCATCTGATGCTTTATTCTCCGGCGAATCTGCGCCGCCTGGCGCAGGAGCAGGGTTTTATTCCGAAACGGTGGTTTACCGAATCATCACCTAAGGCTATCCTTAACAGTTGGGATTATGTTTCCGGCAATCGGGGAAAACCTTCGCGTAAACGCCGGCTGCGGCGGCTGCTGGCCCGGGTTTACGTTGTCGCGGCCGGGCTTGATTCCGGGCGTGGTGATGAAATAAATATCATTTTTGTCAAACCTGAAAAACAATGAAGAGGCGGTGGCTTGGGCGGCAATGGCAATAAGGGTAAAAACCGAAGCTTCGACATTGCCCTTGATGACAGGGATAATTCGTCCAGGTAAAAGTCTTGCTTTTCAGGATTACGGGGTACGGTAAAAAACGTGAGTTTGAAGCTGGCATTCTGTCTGATCAAATATTTCCCTTACGGGGGATTGCAGAGGGACTTTCTTAGGATTGCCGAGATCTGTCATCGTTCCGGGTACCGGATCGAGGTTATTACTCTTGACTGGGTCGGTCCGGTTCCCGAGTGGTTGACCTTGCGGCTGGTTCGCGTCCGGTGCGTAACCAATCATGCGCGCCGTCTGGCGCTTGCGCTGGAACTGTCCCGCATGACCTCCACTGGAGAGTATGCCGCAACCGTCGGTTTCAGCAAGATGCCGGGTCTGGATGTTTATTTCGCGGCGGACAGCTGTTATGCCGCAAAAAATGAAAAACGAAATATTTTCTACCGTCTCAGCGGCCGCTATCGGGTCTATTCCTTTCTGGAAAAAGCGGTTTTCTCCGCAGCTTCGCCAAGTGTAGTGCTGATGCTGTCGGAGGCAGAAAAACATCTTTATCAGCATTATTATCAGACTCCGGAAGAACGCTTATTTCTTTTGCCACCGGGAATTTCCCGAGATCGTTTGCGCCCGCTTGACGCCGCCGCCCTCGGCGCCGGATTGAGAGCCGAGCTCGGGGTTGGGGCTGACAGCTATCTGGTTTTGCTGGTGGGCTCCGGATTCAAGACCAAAGGAGTTGATCGCGCCTTGCTGGCCGTGGCCTCTTTACCGGAAGAAATTCGGGAAAATTGTTTTCTGGTCGTGATCGGTAAGGATAATTTTTCACCTTTTGCACGCTTGGCGAAAAGTCTTGGAATTGCCGGCAGAGTGATTTTCTTTCCCGGGCGTGACGATATTACTCGTTTTCTGGTGGCGGCGGATCTTCTGATTCATCCGGCTTATAAAGAGAATACCGGTACCGTGTTGATTGAAGCCTTGGCCGCCGGGTTGCCGGTCCTGGCCACCGATGTCTGCGGTTACAGCGGGCATATTCGTCAAGCCCAGGCTGGGTTGGTTTTAACCTCACCGTTTGTGCAGGAAAGATTAAATCTTCTTCTGGCGCGAATGCTGTTGTCCCGCCACCGAAATGCCTGGTCCCGGAATGCTTTGCGCTATGTCGAACGGGAAGATGTTTTCAGTATGCCGGAAAAGGCGGCCGAAATAATAATCAAGGTGGCTCGGCGCCAAAAACCTTAGTGCGGAGCAGCCGGTGCTGCTTGTCGGGAGAACGGTTATAGTTAAAAATAGTCGATGGGGGAAATTGCTGCAAATGCGTCGGGAAGCCGCGCTGGAAACCCCATATTTCTTCTTTTACGGCAGCCTCATGGAGCGCTATAAAAATTTTAACCGTTTTCTTTTGCGAAAGGTTAAAACTATTCAACCGGCCTATTGCCAGGGTTTTCTTTATCAGCTGCCTATCGGTTTCCCTGGCCTGATAACTTTGGATGGGTGCCAGGATCTGGTTGTCGGTGAGCTCATGACGTTCAGCCATCCCGCCAGAATCATGCGGGTTCTCGACCTGCTTGAAAACTATTATCCGGATGACTCGCGGCGAAGTGTTTATTTGCGGCGAAAGCTGCCGGTTATTGCCGAGGGGCTGGATGACTCAGGCAACAAGGTGTTTATCGAGCACGAAGCCTGGGTTTACACTTATCCACTGGAACATCTGGCTCCGGAAAATAAAAAACAATTCTTTGTCTCCTGCGGTAACTGGAAGCTTCTCAGTGAGCAGCCTCCAGTTAAAAAAAGCGGCTTTTTGCGTAATCTTTTTAAAAGGTTAAGAGAACGGCCGCAACCGCAACATGTCCATATCGACCCGGTGTTGTGCCTGAATGAAGAGCTCTATGCCCGCTGGTCAGCCTCTTCCGCTTGCGCCAGATTCTGTAAAAATCCCGAACAGTGTCGTCGTAATCGTCGTAAGCGCTGGGATAACTTTACATTGGGATAGTGTTTCCGCAGTGGCGGTTGATCATCAGCCGGCGACTTTCGAGGATGCGCACGAGATGAGAGCCGTAATCGGTTAAAAATCTTTCTCCATAGACCCCTTCGCTTCTCAGGCCATTTTCCAGGTTGACCATGAATCTACGCAGGGAAGAATCGGGCAAGGGATAGGGTTTGTTTGCCCAAGCCAAAAGTTGAGGCTGATACTTTAGGCAGTTTTCCGCTAACCGATAGGCGGTCTGAAAACCTTTGAGAGCTAAGATCACCGGCAGATAATTGTAGTTTCGCTGGCCTGTCCGCCAGAGCCGAAGGAAGGCGTATTCCATGACCTCCTTTTTGCTCTCGCTGCGCAGGGACAGATGGCGTCGGCGTTTGATGAACCGATGCAGTTCCTGGTCTGCGAAGCGTTTTTCCCGAAGTTGGCCGTAATTATCGCAAACCAGATCTCCACCCAGCAGCAGTAGACAGAGAAAATCATCAAGGTCGGGTTCGATTTGGCCGCAACCATGAAATTCAAGATTGACGTGCAGACTGTGTGGTTTGATCTCCGGAATAAAGTCGACGGTTTCGTCGATCATCTGGCCGGCGATTCCGGGGTCGGTGGTTAAAGGTAGTGAGTAGTGGCGTGGATAGTCGACCCGGACCAGAGAGTATTCGAAGAATCCGCCGTAGCGCGAAAGTGAAAAAAGGCGACGGCCGTGTTCGTGCGAGTCAAGGTAGCCTCCCAGTCGCCAGGTGACATCCTCAAGCTGAAAAGCGCTGTAATATTCCATGTTGTGAAAAGGGTCCTCGGAGAGTTCTTCGGTGCTTAAGTTTCTGGAGATGGCCAGATGGCCGAGATTGCTGAATTCCATTTCCAGGCCGATTGGCGTGCGACCGGGTACTTGCCCGGCTTTGACGGCGGAGCACTCTGAAGCCATCTCGTCCCGATTATAGATTCTGGCGGCCAGGGTTCCCGCCAACAGGCAGTAGATGAAATGATGGCGGATTTTTTCGTTGATTACCTGTTCCAGAAACGGCGCCAGGGCGGGTTCCCAGGTATTTCGGTGGCGGTTCATCCAACGGAGAACGGTCAGGTTGATCGGAGTGTCTTTATGGCAAGCCGGATCATGTGGTGGCGGGCTGAGTTCCCGCTTACGACCGGCAAGCTGCACCAGAAAGCCGAACAGATAATGTCTGAAAATGATTTTGAGATGGCTTCTGACCAGCTCCTGGCGGCGCCAGAGCAGGCGATTGATGGTCAGCTTGCGATGGATAAAAGCACCGGCTTTTTTCTGCTCTCTCCTGAAGCCTCCGTCTTGCTGCTGTTTTTTCAGGAGATGAAAACGCCTCAGATAGCTGACTCCGACAAATTCCCGTTGAACCATAAGCCGGATTGTCGGGCTGAGGCTTTCATAGAGGGTTCGATAGGAGGTTTGCCGATACTCTTCGGGAAAGAACAGAGGCATAATTGTCCTTTTTCTGCGTAAGAGATATCTTGGTCGGGGCTTTACCTTCAGATAAAAAGGCTTTCGACCTTTTGGTTGAGCTCGGTCATGCTTGTCAGGCTGAACAGTTCCTTGCGAAAGGCGGCCGCGCCGCAAATCCCGCGGGAATACCAGGCCAGGTGTTTACGATAGAGGAGCAGGCCGGTCCTCTCCCCGTAAACCTCCTGCAATAGTCGGCTGTGAGTCAGAATCGTCAGACGTTTTTCCTCAGCTCCAGGTTTTGCAAGGGGGTTGTTTTTCAGAGTTTCCTTGATCTCACGAAAAAGCCAGGGGCGTCCCAGGGTTCCCCGACCCAGCATGATGCCGCTGAGGTTGTTTTGTTGCAGGGCGGCAATTGCGGTTTCCGGTTCAAATAAGTCGCCTGAGCCGATGATCGGCAGCGGGCTTTTTTTAGCAGCTTTCAGCAGCAGCTGCCAATCGGCCAGACCGGAAAACATCATGACCGCTGTCCGTGGGTGACAGGTCAGAGCCCGGGCCCCGTGTTTGGCGGCCAGTTCAATGAAAAGGTCAAGGTTGATCCCGCGACTGTCCCAGCCGCTTCTGACTTTGACGGTATAGGGGATGGCCGGCGGACGGTTAAGTGCCCGCATAATGGCTTCGGCTTTATCCGGGGCCAGTAACAGCGCGGCCCCGGCTCCGGTTTTGATTACCTTTCTGACCGGACAGCCCATATTAATGTCTATCAGGTCGGCTCCCGCGTCAATAGCAAGTTCCGCCGCCGCCCGAATAATTTCCGGATCCGAGCCGAAAAGCTGAACCCAGTGCGGTTGGTCGCTGAGGCCGGGAATCAGTAATTCCCGGCTTTTATGGTCACCATAAAGCAAACCTTTAGCGCTGATCATTTCGCTGACCGCAAGGTCGGCACCGAAAGAACGGCAGAGTCGGCGAAAGGGTTGGTCGCTTAAGCCGGCCATTGGTGCCAGAATGATTTTTTTATCCATGAACATCTTTCTATTCTAACCTTTTATGTTTGAAGGTTCAACTTTTCCTTGACTTAGTTTCACGCGGCAAGGTATTTCTGCCAAAAGAGTGTTGCTGACGCAGTCTCTGAAGCGGTCTCCGCTTTATCCTGATGGTCGTCTTTTTTAAAAAAGCGAGCCCCGCCCCTCGGGCGAGTCCTTATGACGTAAATCCAGTAATTATTTTATGATTTTAAAGGGTTAGTTTGAAGTTGCGGCGAAGGGGACAACGATGTTTTTCTTGATTATTTCTGCAAATTATCTCAAGCCCAGTGGACGGCGTCGTTTTCAAAGGCTGTTCCCGCAACAGAGAAAATAGATCTGGGAATGAATGTAGGCAATCTTCTTCCTTCGACCCTGCGTCATATCGCCATGATTATGGATGGGAACGGTCGCTGGGCTGAGAAACATGGTCGTCCCCGGGTAAAAGGGCATGAAGCCGGAGCCAAAACGGTTGATCGTATGGTTAGTTACTGTTCCGGAATCGGCCTCGAGGTCCTTACACTCTACGCTTTTTCTTCGGAAAACTGGCAACGGCCGGTCTTTGAAGTCAGCGCGCTGATGAGCCTTTTACGACATTATCTGCGGCGTGAAGACAAAAGGCTCAAAAAAAATAACATCCGTCTTCGGGCGATTGGTCGACTCCAGCGTCTGGAGCCGGGGTTGCGCCGGGAACTGGAGCGTGTCATCCTCGATACGTCATCCGGAAACGGTATGATCCTGAATCTGGCGATCAGTTACGGTGGCCGGGACGAACTTTGTGATGCGGCGGCGGAGCTCTGTCGTCAAGTGCAAAATGGCGAGTTGCGCTGTGATGAAATTAATGATGAGCTGCTGTCCCGTCATCTGTATACGGCCGGTCTGCCGGATCCCGATATGATGATTCGTACCGGGGGTGAGTTTAGAGTCAGTAATTTCCTTCTCTGGCAGTCAGCCTACACCGAACTTTATTTTACGGAGACCTTGTGGCCGGATTTTTCAGCGGAAGAGTTGGGGCGGATCATTGATGATTTTAAGTGTCGGGAGCGCCGCTTTGGGCGCGTTCCGGAAAACAAGTAGGTCCGCTATAATCAGACAACGGGGTTTTTTTATGAATGAAACCGTGAGAGAAATTTTGGGCAGCCGCCGGGTGAAAACCGCAGCCGTGACTCTGCCGGTGATCGTTTTTTTTCTGGCGGTTGCTCCAAAATGGTTTTTCTTTCTGGTTCTTTTAGCGGTTCTGGGGGCGCTGATCCAAGAGAGTTGGCCGCTTTTTTTGGGTGAGCGCAGCGGCTTTCGCCTGCGAGGCCCGGTCTGGGCTCTGGTTTTTTTACTTTTCTTTGCCGCCTATTTCCGGGGAGTGAGCGGTCTTTCCGGAGCCTTGGCCATCGCTTTTTTTACCTTGGTTCTGCTTCTTTTTGAGGCTGGGCTTGAAGCTGAGGCCTTGCCCCGTTTGGCGATGGTGTTACTTTTTATTATCTATCTGCCGTTCTTTTTCGCCCATTTTCTCCTGATCTGGGATCTTCCTGAAGGTCGCAGTCTGGTGGCCTTTATTCTGATGGTAACCTGGGGAGGGGACGCCTTTTCCTTTTACTGTGGAACCTATTGGGGAAAACGTAAACTTTCGCCGCTGATCAGCCCGAACAAGACGGTTGAGGGCTTTCTGGCCGGGCTTTTCGGGGCCGTATTCTTTGCGCTGTTCTTTAAAGGCCTCGGTTTTGTTTCGATTGCCTGGAATGAAATTATAGTTCTCGGCCTGGCCGCTAACTTTGTCGGACAGATGGGTGATCTTTTTGAATCGTTTCTCAAACGCAGCCGCGGGATTAAGGACTCTGGTTCTCTGATTCCCGGGCACGGTGGCATTCTGGATCGTTTGGACAGTGTGCTGTTTGCCGCACCGGTTATCTTTTACGGATACAGCCTGTGGATTCTGTAAAAATGTCCAGGCCGGAAAAGAAGATTGCGTTACTCGGAGCCACCGGTTCAATCGGTCGCAGCGCCCTTGATGTCATAAGTCGTTTTCCTGAATACTTTGAGGTGGTGGCTTTGGGCGGCGGGAAAAATGTCGCTGAATTATTTTCTCAGGCGCAACGTTTCAAACCCCGGCTTCTGGCGGTTCAGGATAAGGCCGGGGCCGCTTTTTTAGAGCGAAAATTGCGGGAAAAGCGACTCACGATTCCGGTTTTGGTCGGTCGGGACGGGGCTTTGGCGGTGGCCAGGCAGGCTGAATCAGATCTTCTGGTGGCGGCGATGGTGGGGGCGATTGGTCTGGAACCGGTTCATGCCGCCCTGACGGCCGGTAAGGATGTCGCCCTGGCCAATAAGGAGTCGATGGTTATGGCCGGTCGTCTTCTGAACCAGACCGCCGCCGCCCACGGCGCCAGAATCCTGCCTTTGGACAGCGAACATTCCGCTATCTGGCAGGCTCTGCAAGGCGCTCCCCCAAAAGGGGTGGCCAAACTGATTCTTACGGCATCGGGAGGTCCCTTTCGCGAATTTTCCAGCTCCGCGATGGCGACGGTGACCCTGGAACAGGCCCTGTGCCATCCTCGTTGGGAGATGGGGCCGAAGATCAGCATCGACTCGGCGACGATGATGAATAAGGCTCTGGAAATTATCGAGGCCCGCTGGCTTTTTGAGATTGATCCGGACCGGATCGAGGTGCTGGTTCACCCCCAAAGTATCGTTCATTCACTGGTTGAGTATGTGGATGGTTCGGTAATCGCGCAGCTGGGTTTGCCTGATATGCGTCTGCCGATCGCCTATGCTCTGGGTTATCCTGAGAGATTGCCTCTGGCCTTACCTAAACTTGATTTGGCCGGATTGGGACAGCTTGATTTTCATCCGGCCGACAGTGATCGTTTTCCGGCTTTGCGGTTGGTCCGTGAGGCCTTGGCCTCCGGCGATAGTGGCGCCATCGCTTTTAATGCCGCCAACGAAGTTGCGGTTGAACTTTTCCGGCAGCGGAAGATTGGTTTTCTGGAGATCGTGGCAACGGTCGCCAAGGTTCTTGACAAGGTGGTGCAGCAAAATTTTTCCACTCTTGCCGAAGTTCTGGCGTATGACGCCCAGGTCCGTGAAACGCTGGTTGGAGCGGATGTTCAGGGGCGTAATTCAATAATCTAGGTTGGTTTTTATGTACAGTATCGTTTCGGCGATTGTCGTTCTCGGCATTCTTATCTTTGTCCATGAACTTGGCCATTTTCTGGTGGCCAAGCTCTGTGGAGTCAGGGTTTTAACCTTTTCTATGGGGTTTGGTCCCCGTCTTCTGGGTCTGCGTTACGGGGACACTGAATATCTGCTTTCGGCGGTTCCGCTCGGTGGCTACGTCAAAATGCTGGGCGAAGGCAAGGGCAGCGAGACTGGCGAGTTAAGCGCCGAAGAAAAGCCTTTTTCCTATGAATATAAAAGCCCCTGGCAGCGCCTGGCGATTATTATCGCGGGACCGGGGGCCAATATTCTTTTTGCGGGTCTTGTATTTTCTGTAGTCTATCTTTTTGGCGTACCTTTACTTAGCCCCGTGGTCGGCGAGGTAAACCATGAAATGCCGGCTTACGCCGCCGGTCTCAGGCCGGGGGACAGGATTATTTCCATTGATGAACAAAAAATTGATGACTGGGATCAGCTTTCAACGACGATCCGCGCCAGTGGCGGCCGCGAATTGCGGATAGTTTATCAGCGTGGTGAACTTCTTGATGAAACCCGGATTGTGCCTCAGAGAATTGAGACCCGAAACATGTTCGGTGAGAATGTGGTCAATTATGTTGTCGGCATCACGGCTTCCGGGGAAACCGAAATTCGTCATTATCAACCCGCGCAGGCTCTGCTTCAGGGCTTGAACGAAACCTGGAAAGTGGCTTATCTGACCATCGTCGGATTTGTTAAGATGATCGAACGGGTGATTCCCGCCAAAGAACTAGGCGGGCCGATCATGATCGCACAGATGGCGGGTCAGCATGCCAAGGCCGGAATTCTGAGCCTGCTTTATTTTATGGGTATTATCAGCGTCAATCTTGGTATCCTTAATCTGCTGCCGATACCGGTTCTGGACGGCGGTCATCTCCTCTTCATCACGATGGAGATCATTCTCGGCCGACCGGTAAGCATGCGAAAAATGGAGATTGCGCAGCAGATCGGGCTCTGTCTTTTAGTCTCCCTGATGATTTTTGTTTTTTACAACGATCTTGCTCGAATTTTCAGTAAATAATCATGCCTCTGACCCTGGTTCTGGACAGCTGTACAACGGATTTGCGGATTGCCCTGCTGCGGGACGGCAGGGTTCTGGCGGCCCTGCGTCTGGATTCGTCCCGGTCTCACTCGCAGACCCTGCTGACAGCGGTGGATGAGCTGCTGACCTTGAGCGGCTTTGAACTCTGTGCTTTGAGACGGCTGGCGGTCAGTTGTGGACCGGGGTCCTTCAGCGGGCTGCGTATCGGCATGACAAGTATGCAGGGTCTTTCCCAGGCTCTGGGGTGCCCGCTTTTTACCTTTGTCGAACATGATCTGATCGCCTGGAGATTTATTCGACGCAAGGGACAGGTGGCGGTTTTGACTGACGCCCGGCGCGGTCAGGTTTATTGGGCTTTATATTACAGTGACGGAAAAACGTTGAAAAGATCCTCCCACTATCGAGTTGATGATCCGGAGGTTATGGCCGCAGCGTTGCCGGCCGAAGGGCTGCTGTTGGCTGGTTCCGGGGTTGATCTTTACAAGGGGAAAATAGCTGAGAACTTGACCGGAGGCGAATTTTATGAAGGTCGCCGGGCTTTGCCGGAGCCGGCTTTATTGCTGGAAATGCCTTGGTTCTCCAGGGATGCGGTTTTTTCACCCGGCGAACGGCGGATCGGTTTGCGAGCCGTCAGCCGGAACTTAGAGCCACTTTATATCCGGCCTTCCGATGCCGAAATCAATCGGCAGCAACGGCAGTTCTCCGATTCCGTAAAGCAGACCGGCGGCGCAGATGGCTGAAAAAAAAACTTTGCTGAAAATTTTGGATTTATTAAAAAAACTGCCTCGGACCAACTGCGGGGCTTGTGGTTATGCCACCTGCATGGCTTTTGCCATGCAAGTGCTCAGAGAGGGGGAAAACCCCGCTAAATGCCCTTACTGGAAACCGGAAGATCTGGTTTTTGTCAAACAGGCCCTGCGTGATCAGGGGGCTGAAACGGCTTTTCCAGATCATCTTTTTTCGGCCCGGAAATTTGTTCAGGGAAAAATCAAGGATTGTGATTTTGCGCGGGTGGCGGATAAAATCGGCGCCCGTTTACTTGAGGATGAGTCGGGCCAGGCCTTAGAAATTAACCTTTTGGGGCGCCTGTATCGGGTGGATAAAAAACAGGTGGAACCTCTGGATCAGGGAGAGCATGATCTTTGGGAACATGTTCTGTTGTATAACTATGTCGCTGAAGCCGGTGGGCGTCCTTTAAGCGGCAACTGGGTTCCCATGGAGAGTCTTCCCGGCAGTCTGGCTAAGCGCAAGGCTTTTTTCGCCGGTTGCGAGGAAAAAATCGCCTCATCTTTCAACGGCCGACCGCAGGCCCTGGTGGCCGCTTTACGTTTTCTGAAGGCCGATTTTTCCGCCTTCGACAGCAATGCCGAGGTCGTCGCCCTTTTTTATCCTCTACCCCGCATTCCTTTTCGGCTGTTTTTTTGGGATGGCGATCAGGTGGAAGGTTTTACACCCCAGGTCAAGATCCTTTTTGATGAGACCGTGCTTGACTATCTGGATATTGAGTCGCTGGTTTTTCTGGGTCAGAAATGCGCCGAAAAGCTGATCGTCGCGGACGCCCCCATTGGGTCAGGGCCGTGATCAAGGGCGGTCGGAATTATCAATGGCCGTCGTTTCTGATCCCGAGCAAAGAAAAAATTGATTGCAAACAGGCAGATTATGTTGTAAGACAACACTAAATTAGTATTGTTTGTGATTTGGTTTTATATCTTTGATTTCTCGGGTTTCCTCTTGAGAACAGGGTGGGAAGGAGAACTGAAATGTTTGAGTGCAGCAAAACCGTTCTGGACGCAATTGATCTGGGCATGGAAGCGGAGAGGCAAGCCAGTGAGTTCTATGCCGAGGCCGCGCTTAAGGTCGGTGCAGGGCCGGCGAAAGCTCTTTTTACACAGTTGGCTGAGTTTGAAGCCGCTCACCTTGCAGCTTTGCAGGCCCTGAAAACTTCTCTTGAAGGTGAGCAATGTTATATTACCTACGAAAGTTCTCTCTTGGAGCCGGTCGGAGTCGAGGGCAGCAGCAAGCTTGATGACGCGGTGCGGAAAGATCTGCTTGAGATCCTAAATTACGGGATCAAGAATGAGAAGAACGCGGCCCAGGCTTATCGTGATCTGGCGGCTGAGATCGAAGATCCGAACGGGATTGCGATGTTCGAACAGATGGCCCGGGAGGAAGATCAGCATGCGCGGATTCTTTCGGATCAGCTTTATGATGTTAAAAATAAGGGAGAAATCGTATGGGGAGATTGATATTCTTCAGTTTGCTTTTCATGCTTTTGGTAGCCGTCATCCCTTTGAGCGTTTTTGCCCAGTCAGCGCTGGCGGCCGTGATGGAAAAAAAATGTACGCTTTGTCATGATTATGATCTGGTGACGGAAAAGAAAGCCTATCAGTCAGAATGGGAAAACATTGTGGCGCGGATGGTGGCTTACGACCGCAGTCAGTTTACAGCGGTCGATAGCTTGTTGGTACTCAAATATATTAAAGAAAACCTCGCTCTTGACGGACCCGGCGGCAGAAAAGCAGACCCGGCACAGGATCAGTAGTCGTTATGATCTTATAATTCCTTATCCGTTTGAAAAAAAACAGGAAAATGAGCTGAATCCTGGCTTGGCTGTTCATAAAAGCCGTTTTTGGGTTACGGGAGAATGCTCCCGCATTTAGAATAGGAGGTTGAGATGGATAAATTTGTATGTGATGTGTGCGGCTATGTCTATGACCCCGAGGTTGGTGACCCTGATGGGGGCATCGCTCCTGGAACTGCGTTTGCCGACCTGCCCGAAGACTGGGTCTGTCCGATGTGCGGAGCCGATAAGGAAAGCTTCAGCAGGTTCGATTGAGGACCTCGGTGGGACGGTATTATCTGGAAAAAAATTCAATCGCGTTTTAATATACCTTGGTTTTTGTGGTGGTCTGCGAAGCGATTTAATAATCGCCGGGCTGAATTGAGGAGTATTGATATCATGGCGAAGGTAGTTATTGTCTATGATTCCTTGCGGGGAAACACACAGCGGGTGGTTGAGGTTATGGGCGAGCTTTTTCAGGCCGCCGGTCACCAGGTCAAGGCGTTCAAGCCCAAAGAAATGGAGCTTGTGGATGTGCGGGCGGCGGATGTTCTCTTGCTGGGTGGGCCGACCTACCATAAGGATCTGATAAATACTATGAAACAGGTCCTCTTTAAACTTGAAAAGGCTGATCTGAAGGGTAAGCCAGGGGCCGCTTTTGCTTCATTTGGCTGGAGCGGGGAGTCGCTTGCGATTGTCGAGGACACCATGAAAAACCTGTACGAGATGAGGCTGCTGGCAGACGGGATCAAGGTTAAACAGACTCCGGTTGCGGCCAAGGTCAAACAGGAGGTCGGGTCCTTTGTTGATAAAATTCTGGCCGCTATTTAAGCTTCACCAGACCTTTTGATGCTTTTCACGCACCAATTACGCAGCCGCCATCGGCGGCAGATGATTGACATTACCGCAAAGCTGCAGGCTGACCTTGATGCGGTCGCTTGCCGAAACGGGATTTGTATGGTTTTTGTTCAACATACGACGGCGGCGGTGACGGTTAATGAAAACGCTGACGCCGACGTGCCGCTGGATCTGTTCACGAGATTGGCGCAACTAGTGCCGGAACGTGATGCTTACCGGCATCTTGAGGGAAATTCCGATGCCCATATTCTGAGCGTGTTAATCGGAACCTCGCTGGTGTTGCCAGTCGATCAGGGAAAGCTGGTCCTGGGGGGCTGGCAGGGAATTTTTTTCGTCGAGCTCGACGGTCCCAGACAGCGTTCCTACGTGGTAAAGCTATTGGCGGGATAAAGGTTTCCCAAAACGGGTTTTGGCAAGGCTCCACCGTTATCAAACAATTCAGGTCGGAGCGGCAGCTCTGGGGTTGACGCTCCGACATTTTTTTGTCAAAAAAATGACATTTTGCGAGCAGAGGATGGCACGGGAAAAGCTCATTTCTGCAAAAACTAAAAACCGACCGCGCTTGATGTTACTGGGGGCCAGAGGACAACTAGGCTCAGATTGCCGGGAAGTTTTTTCCTCCGAATATGAGGTCTGTGGTTTTACTTCTGCGGATCTCAATCTTCTTCATCCCGAAAAGATCGGGCAGGCGGTACTACATTGTCGTCCGCAGCTGATTATCAACGCCGCCGCCCATACCCGGGTTGATGCTTGTGAGCATGAACCGGAATCGGCTCGCCTGATTAATGTCGAGGCTCCGGCTTGTCTGGCGCTGGCGGCAAAGGAGCTGGGAGCTTTACTGGTTCAGATCTCGACCGACTATGTTTTTGCTGGAGATCGGCCACTGCCCTTGGGCTATCGCGAGGATGACCCGGTCGGCCCGGTTTCGGTTTATGGGCGCAGTAAGCTGGCCGGTGAGAAGGCTGTGGCCGGTGCTGGTTGTGATTTCCTTGTCGTGCGTACGGCCTGGCTTTATGGCCGGTACGGGCATAATTTTCTCAAAACCATTTTACGCCTGGTATTGTCAGAGCCGCGAAGGGAAAGACAGGTGGTGGCGGACCAGTTTGGTTGTCTGACTTGGAGCTGGAGGCTGGCACAACAATTGCTGTCGTTAGTCAGGGCCGGGAAAAGGGGTCTCTATCATGCCGTTGCCGAAGGCTCGGCGAGCTGGTATGAAGTGGCCTGTACTTTTCTCGATATGATGGAGGTGGAACATCGCATTGTTCCCTGCCTAAGTGCCCAGTATCCGACTCCGGCCCGAAGGCCGGAGAACTCACTTTTGCTTAATCATCGTCTCGAGCATGATGGCCTGTTACTGATGCTTCCCTGGCGGAGGGATCTCAAGCTTTTTGTTGCGCGCAATCGTGAGCGACTGCTGGCCGAGGCCAGCAGTTTTTAAGCAAGTTGGTCAACCTGGTCTGATTTTTGGTGGAGATGGTTATGGATAGCAAAAACAAATGTATCTTTCTGTTCCTGGGGATATCCCTGTTTTTACTGGCGGCCTGCGCCGGGAACCGTTCGACAAGTAAAGTCGCCTCTGAGGTTGAAACCGAAGCGGTGGCCGAACCGCTCTCAGAAAATGCCCCTGTTTGTCATGACCGCGAGATGGCTGACCACGACGAGGCCGCAGTTTTTGAAGAATTTATGAATCGTTTGATGAGTGATCTGCAGGCTAATTTCCTTGACCAGGAACTTCTTCGGGACAGTAAACGTAGGGCGGAAACAAAATTTCTCTTTTCGGCTTTCGTCGGTGAGGATGATTTTGATCAGACCACGGCTTTCGGGCGGATGATCGGTGATACCCTGGCCAGCCGAATGCAGAATATCGGGCTCCAGGTGATTGAAGTGCGCCTTAGTCGTTCAATGCGGATTCATAAAAAATTCGGCATGCTGGCCATGAGTCAGGATATGCTGAAACTCTTCGATGAACATCAGGCGACCTTTATGATTACCGGTTCATATACGATTACTCCGCATCATGTCTATGTCATGGCCAGGGTTATCGGCAATACCTCACAGGTTATTTATGCCTCCAGTGGCATCTGGTTGCCGCGTTCGCCGATGGTCAATTATTTACTGAATTTTCGGCAACCGACGGTCAAGGTGGTCGCGGCTGATTAATCGGGTCTCTTAAAGCGGAGGATTTTGGGTTCCATGAGCCGGGCTGTGATTCAGGGCAAGCTTGTACCGTCAGGTTGTCTGTTGCTTCTTATCTGTGTTCTTTTCGGATTTGCATGCAGTTCGGCACCTCCTGCCGCCGATTATGATTACGAGTATGAGCGCGATTATAAGGTTGGTTTGATAAGTGAGCGTCTGCTCGAGAAGGTTTCTCCCCAAATCAAACGGCCGGCGGTAATCGTGGTGACCAGTTTTGTGCGCCTTGACGATTTTTCTAAAACCAGTCGCTTTGGTTTGCTGCTGGCGGAACAACTATTGAGCCGACTGGCCGGTAATGGTTTTGTTCTGCGGGAAACCAGGATGAAAAATATCTTTTATCAGAGCCCTTCCGGAGAGTTTGTTTTAAGCCGGGAATTTTCCCGGGTTGCCGAGGAACTTGATGCCCGGATGGTTCTTTTGGGGACCTATCTCGAGGCTCGGGACCACATCCTGCTCAATACCCGCCTGGTTGATTTTCATGAACGAGCTATTCTGGCCTCCTACGACTGTCAGCTCAGGAAAACCCCTGATATTGCCGCCCTGCTTGCCGATTAGGGAAAGGCGAATTAGAAAAGAAAAAATAAGCCCGCGACCGATACGCAAACGCTTGCGCTCGGCTGCGGGTTTTGTTATTGGTCCGGGGGGGGGAGGGCAGACGCTGGACCGTAAACGGTCGGGCCGGTTTGTTGAATTGAGGGGTAAATTTATTATTTCAGTCAAGGTGAATTGCCATGTTTGATCAGCTTTTTGTCCACACCCCTTTCCCTTATCTTGATGAGTCGATTGATAATTTAGGCAGGCTTCGGCTGGCTCCGGAAATCTACTTTACTGCCCAGCATCTGGAAAGCATCAGAGGCGAGCGGAAAACCCTGGAGCACTTAGCGGGCCGGTTGCAAAATTATGATTTACCCTGTTCTTTCCATGGTCCTTTTCTTGATCTTTCCCCGGCGGCTTCCGATCCCGGGATCGCGGCTCTGACCCGGGCGCGCTTTCTGGAGCTTTTTGAGCTGGCCCGGATTTTTCGGCCCAGGGTTATTGTGCTTCATTCCGGTTACGAGCGTTGGCGTTTCAGCTTGAATGTCAATTTTTGGCTGGAACAGAGTCTTGCCTTTTGGCGGCCGCTGGTGCGGCAGGCCGAGAGCCAAGGCCTGCTGCTGACTCTCGAAAATATTTTTGAGACCACTCCCGGCGGCCTGCGGATGCTTTTTGACGAGATTGATTCAGCGGCCTTCGGGGGTTGCTTTGATGTCGGTCACTGGCATCTGTTTGGCAAAATGGATCTGAGTGAGTGGCTGGGATTGCTGAAAAAACATATTCTGGCTTTTCATCTTCACGATAACCGGGGCCGTTATGATGATCACCTGGCTCCCGGGGATGGCTTGATCAATTTCATGGCCCTCAAAGCCCTGGCTGCAAGCCATGGTATCAAAGCCCTGGTTCACACCTTTGAACTGCATCAGCGCGGTGAGCTTGAACGTGGGCTCAAATGGTTTAAAGATAACGGTTTCCTGGTCGGCTGAAGTCGGCTGGGAGCACAAAAATTCTCGGTCCTGTTGTTTGTTGGGACGGGGCCAATCTTTAAGGGGATTTTCGGAATCGAAAAATTATGGAATTTGACTACCAGCTTCTGACCGGGGTAGAAAAACCGGGCCGCTATCTTAACCATGAGTTCAATGCCGTCCACAGAGAGCTCAAACCGGGACTTCTGCATATCTGCCTGGCCTTTCCCGATCTTTATGAGCTGGGAATGTCCAATTACGGTTTTCTTCTTCTTTATCAGCTTCTGAACCGTCGTCAGGATTTTTACTGTGAGCGGGTTTTTGCGCCGGCGGCTGATTTTGCCGATAATCTGCGCCGGCGGGAGACCGTCCTTTTTTCTCTGGAGAGTTCAACCCCGCTTTCCGCTTTTGATGTCCTGGGGTTTTCACTTTCGTATGAGATGGCTTACAGTAACGTTCTGTTGATGCTTGAGCTGGCGCGGATTCCCTGGGCCGCGCTGGACCGGAATGAGAAGTTTCCCCTGCTGATTGCCGGCGGACCGAGTATGGTCAATCCGGAACCGGTGGCCCCTTTGTTTGACGCGGTTCTGGTCGGTGACGGGGAAGAAGCCTTTGTCGAGATCGGCGAGCTTGCGCTGAAGGCAAAAACCGAAGCCTGGGGCAAAGCCGAACTGCTTTCTTCCCTGGCGAAACTTGAGGGGGTTTACGTGCCGACCTGCTTTCAGGCCAAGAATGGGCCCGATGGTTATTTTTTGCAGCCTGAAAACAAGACTTGCCCGGTGGTCAGGCGCCGGGTATTCAGTGGTTTTACGCAGCAGCCTCCGCCGCATACGCCACCGGTCCCTCTGATTCAGGTTGTCCATGATCGACTGGCCCTGGAAATATCCCGGGGTTGCAGCCGGGGCTGTCGTTTTTGTCAGGCCGGGATGACCTATCGTCCGGTGCGGGAACAGCCTCCGGCCGGCTTGTTTGCGGCGGCCAAGGCTGGATCCGCCGCCACCGGCATGGAAGAACTGTCTCTGCTTTCTTTAAGTGTCGGGGATTACTCCAGACTCAAGGAGCTGGTCGAGAACTTACCCCTTTACTGTCCCGGTCTGGATCTTTCCCTGCCTTCGGTCAGGGCCGGAGTTCTGAATGAATCTCTACTGGAGGCGTTGCGGAAAAACCGTCAGGGAGGGTTTACGATTGCTCCGGAGGCTGGAACCCAGAGACTTCGTGACGTTATCAATAAGGGGTTGAGTGAAGCGCAGATTCTGGAGACCGTCAGCCTGCTTTTTGCCCGAGGCTGGGATCTGATCAAACTTTATTTCATGATCGGCCTGCCCACCGAAACCGATGACGATCTCGAGGGTATCATTGAGCTTTGTCGTCAGGCTCTGGCCCGATCTAAAAATAAACGTCAGCGCCTCAACGTCTCGGTTTCAACCTTTATTCCCAAACCCCATACCCCTTTTCAGTGGGAAGCTCAGATCGGATTGGCCGAGACCAGGCGGCGGCAGGAAATTATTCGTCAGGGATTAAAACGGATTGCTCCGGGCAGCAGGCTAAATTTCAAATGGCACGACAGCCGTGTAAGTTTGCTGGAAGGGGTTTTCAGCCGCGGAGATCGTAGGCTCTGGCCGGTTCTGCAAAAGGCCCGTCAACTTGGCTGTGCCTTCGATGCCTGGAGTGATAAATTTGATTTCGCACTCTGGAATGAAGCTTTTCGTGCGGAAGGTTTTGATCTTGAAGAACTGGCCGCATTCCGGTATCAGCCGGGTGACTATCTACCCTGGAGCCATATTGACTGCCGGGTCAGTGAAAAGTTTCTGGAGAAGGAGCGGGAGAGGGCTTTTCGTCAGGAAGCAACCGGTGATTGTCGCTATGACGGCTGTCAGGGTTGTGGCGTTTGCCGTTCGGTTCCGGGTCCCAGTCTGGTGCAGAATGGGATTTGTGAAATTGTCAACGCAGCATTGCCGCCGGTCAAGCCTTTGCCGGAAATCCTGTTTCCGGACGGGCAACGTCAGGAATGGCGTTACCAAGTTGATTTTGCCCGGTCCGTGCGTCTCGCCTATCTTTCCCACCTTGAAATGGTGGCCTTGATTATCCGTGGTTTTCGGCGTCTGGGTTTGCCTTTGGCCTGTTCGCATGGTTTTCATCCTCATCCCAAGCTTTCTTTTGCCCATGCTCTGCCTCTGGGGCTGCCCAGTCGGCATGAAGTTATGGAATTTCGCACCATTTCTCCCATTGATTATGAAAATTTGGGCCCAGCCTGGAATTCGGCTTTTCCGGCGGAGCTTGGGTTTATTTCGGCCGCCAGCCTTGATTTACGTCAGGAGGCGGTTGATCGTCGATTGCAGGGCTGTGTTTATGAAGTCGGGGCCCAGGATGATTTATGGCGGGCCCGACTGTCAACGATGGCGCTGAAAGCCACGGCGGTTATCGCTGGTTCCGAAGCCTTGCTTCTGGAACGGTCGAAGAAAGGCAAGGTTCAGGTTGTCGACCTGGCACCGCATCTGGTTGCCGTGAAATTCGGGGCGAATGATTGCTTACAGCTCGAGATCGCTGTTTTAGGTGGACGTAATCCTAATATTTTTGATATACTGAAGTGCCTTGCGGCGTTTGATCAGCGGCCTGAAAGTGGTCTGGCGGTTGTAAAAGTCAACAGTATGATGAAAGAGGATGGTTGATTACCATGTCGGCAGAACTGATTGTCAATGTAACCGAAGGAGAGGTTAGGGTCGCTTTGCTGGAAAACGGGACTCTGGCCGAACTCTTTTATGAACGCGATCGTGGTCTGGGAATCGTGGGGAATATCTATAACGGTCGAGTCGTCAAAGTCCTGCCGGGGATGGATGCTGCGTTTGTCGATATCGGTCTTGACAAGGCCGCTTTTCTCTATATTGCCGATGTGCGCAGTGAAGAGGATATCGCGACCTTTCTTCCCGCAGATGAAAATGTGGTCGTCGACGAGGAATTCGCCCTGGGAGATGGTGAATTGGATGAAGCTTTGCCGGCGCCGCAGATTGAGGATTTGCTGCAGGAGGGGCAGGACATCCTGGTGCAGGTTTCGCGAGAGCCCATGGGAAGCAAGGGGGCCCGGATCACCACCTACAATTCGCTGCCGGGTCGCTATCTGGTCTTGTTACCGACCGTCGACCATGTCGGTATCTCCAGGAAAATTGAGGATGATGTCGAGCGGCAACGGCTTAAGGATTTGGTTGCTGGGATCAAACCCGCAGGCATGGGGCTGATTGTCAGAACCGTCAGCGAAGGCAAGGATGAAACCGCCCTGCAGCATGATCTTAATTTTCTCCTCAGACTCTGGGACAATATCAAGCATAAAAAAGAAAAGACCAAATCCCTTAATCTGGTGTATCAGGATCTGCGTTTGGTACAACGGATTATCCGTGATCTTTATTCCGACGAAATCGACCGGCTGGTGGTTGATTCGGATGAATGCTATCATGACCTTAAAGAGTTTATCTCAGTGTATTTCCCTGATCTGCATTGTGAAATTGAACGTTACACCGGTATCCAGCCGATTTTTCAGGCCTACGATATTGAAATAGAGGTTAATAAATCGCTTGAACAAAAAGTCTGGTTGAAATCAGGGGGCTACATTGTCATTGAGTCAACCGAGGCTCTGACCGCAATCGATGTTAACACCGGTCGCTTTGTCGGCAAGAAAAATCTTGAGGATACGATTCTCAAGACCAATCTTGAAGCGGCCAAGGAAATTGCTTTTCAGTTGCGCCTGCGTAATATCGGCGGCATTATTATCATCGATTTCATTGACATGGAGAATCGCAGTCATCGTGAACGAGTCAATGCCGCCTTGGAAGAAGCTTTGAAGCGGGACAAGGCCAAATCCAATGTCCTTAAGATTTCTGAGCTTGGTCTGGTGGAAATGACCAGAGAGCGGGTCAGGAACAGTATCTCACGAATGCTCTGCGACCCCTGTCCCTATTGTGAGGGGCGCGGCATCGTCAAATCCAAATCGACGGTTACCTATGAGATTGTGCGCGAGCTCAAAAGTTATGGTTATGACCTTGATGTCAAAGAACTGATAGTTATGGTTAATTCTGAACTGGCGGACTATATCTATGATAATGAGAGCCTTTCCCTGGACAATCTGGAATATGCCATGCGCAAAAAAATTACCTTGAAAAAGGTTGATCATTTTCAGTGGGAAGAATATGAGATTATCGCCCGGATATAAAGGATATTTTCGTTTTAGGTTTTCTCCGGACCGGCTGGGGAAGGTTGCTGATTGATAATTTGGGGCCGGGGAAATAAGTCCCTGCTAGTTATGGAGTGACAGGATGAGTATTACGGCTGAAACACCTATTCGTGATTTATTAACTAAATATCCGAAAGCAGCGGAAGTGTTCGCCGCCAAAGGAATGGTCTGCCTAGGCTGCGCGGCCTCGATGTTTGAAACCGTAGCCGAGGGCGCGGCGGCGCATGGAATTGAGGTCGAAGCCTTATTGGTCGAGATGAATCAGGCCATCGGCCAATAAACCTTAATTTGTGATTAAAGAACGTATCGATACCCTGTTGGTTCAGCGCGGTCTGACCGTCAGCCGGGAGCGGGCCCGGGCTTTGATTCTTGCCGGTAAAGTGGTTTGCAACGAGCGCCTGATTGATAAGGCCGGCACGCGAGTGGCGCTTGATGCCGAGCTCAGACTTAAGGGCGAGGACTTGCCTTTCGTTGGTCGCGGAGGATTGAAGCTGGAGGCGGCGCTGAAGGCCTTTCCCGTACAGGTCGCCGGAAGGACGGCGGTCGATATCGGCGCTTCCACGGGGGGCTTTACCGACTGCCTCCTGAAACATGGAGCGCGGCGAGTATATGCCGTCGATGTCGGTTATGGACAGCTTGACTGGTCGCTGCGCCGTGATGAGCGGGTGGTGGTGATGGAGCGAACCAATATCCGCCACAGCGTCAAGACTGATTTTCCCGAGTCTCTAGACTTGGCGGTACTGGATCTTTCCTTTATTTCCCTGACCAAGGTTTTGCCGACGGTCGCTTTGTTGTTGCCGGCCGCCGCTCCGGTCGTAGCCCTGTTAAAACCTCAGTTTGAAGTAGGTAAGGGCGAGATCGGCAAGGGTGGAATTGTTCGGCATGAGAAAAAACGCCTGGCGGCACTGGATAGGGTCGTCGATTTTGCCGAAAACCATGGTTTTGTGCTGCGGCAAAAGATTGCCTCGCCGATTCTCGGGCAGAAGGGTAACGTCGAATATCTGCTTTTTCTGACCAAATGTTAAGCCATGGCATTTGATGGACGGGGGTAAATCAGGGTATAAAATGGCAGAAAAGCATATTGTTCTGGGAACTGCGGGTCATGTTGACCATGGTAAAACCACCCTGGTCAAAGCTTTGACCGGGACCGATACCGATCGGCTTGCCGAGGAAAAAAAACGCGGGATCACCATCGAACTGGGTTTTGCTCATTTACGCCTGCCCAGCGGTCAGCTTCTGGGTGTGATAGATGTTCCCGGGCATGAGCGTTTTATCAAGAATATGGTGGCCGGAGCCTGTGGCATTGATCTGGTTATGTTGTTGGTGGCGGCCGACGAAGGAGTCATGCCGCAAACCCGTGAACATTTTGATGTCTGCCGCTTGCTTGGCATCAGCAGAGGCCTCGTGGTGATCAGCAAGTGTGATACCGTGGAGGAAGAGCTGCTTGATCTGGTCAAGGAGGAGATTTCGGAGCTTACGGCAGGTAGTTTTTTGGCAGAGGCTCCCGTGATTCCGGTCTCGGCGCTAACCGGGGCCGGTCTTGGAGATTTATTGGCGGCCCTTGACGAGATTGCGGCCACGGTGATTGAAAAACCTGATTCCGGAACCTTTCGTCTGTCGGTTGATCGGGCTTTTGTGATCAAAGGATTTGGCACCGTTGTCACCGGAACGGTTGCTTCAGGGTCTCTGGGCCTGGGAGAAATGGTGACAATTGTACCTGCCGGCTTAAACAGCAGAGTCCGCAGCCTTCAGGCTTACGGCGAGGAGAGAGAACAGGTTTTTGCTGGTGAACGGGCGGCAATCAACCTGCAGGGCTTGGAAAAATCAGAAATTGAACGCGGCGAAGTCTTGGCTCGACCACAAACCGTGCTGTCGACATCGATGGTTGATCTTTATTATAGTCATCTAGACGGGGCTTCGGCCGCGCTGCCAGCCCGGACTAAAATGCTGGTTCATTGCGGAACTGCGGCCTTGATGGGAACCGTGGTCGTTCTGGACGGTCGCGAGATTGAGCCGGGAGCCTCCGGTTATGTGCAGGTGCGTCTGGAAACGCCGGCGGTTGTGGTTTACGGCGATCGCATGGTCTTGCGCAGTTTTGCCCGCCGGGAAACGGTGGGAGGGGGGATAATCATCAATCCCTGCCCGGCGAAACATCGGCTCAAGGAATATTTACAGCTGTTGCCCGATCTTGAACGTCTGCGGGCGGCGCAACCCGCGGACGTGGTGGCTACGCTGGTCAGGCAGGCTGGGGTTGTAGGTTTGCCCCTGGCCCGGCTCAAGGCTTGTCTCAATCTTTCCGCAAAAGCTTTGACCAAGGTTCTCGACGAGCTTCTTGCCCGTCGTGAGTTGGTGCGTTTCGACAATGAAAAGCAGCTGTTTATCGGTGGTGAAAATTTTACTGGGCTGGAGGAGCAAATTGTTTCTCTGGTGGCGGATTATCATCGGCGTGAAGCTTTACGTGATGGGATGGCCAAGGAAGAAGTCAGATCCCGGCTGGAGTTATCGGCCCCCTTGTTTCATGCCTTGTTGTTGCGTCTGACTAAAAACGATCGCCTGGTAGTCGATAAGGATCTTTTACGCACCCCGGGTCATCGCGTCAGGTTGGAGGTTGATACTGACAAATTGAAAGCCCGTCTCCTGGACCTCTACCGGCGGGCCGGCTTGGCTTTTCCCGACTATGCTTCATTGCCTGTTGTGCTCGGAGCGGAAGAATCTGAAATTAAACCACTCTTGAACATGCTGATTAAAGAGGGCGGGCTGCTGAAGGTTCGGGATGGCATTTTCATTACACCGGAGTCTTACGAAAAAATGCGTTCCCTAGTCGTGAATTTTATCAATACACATGGCGGTATGACCACGCAGGAATTTAAATCTCAGATTGATCTCAGCCGAAAATATATTATTCCTCTTTTTGAATATCTTGACCAGCGCAAGGTCACGGCCCGTAAGGGGGAAGCCAGAATCCTTCTCCAGAACTGACGTGGGTTTAAAACAGCCGTCTGAAAACTTCCGGAAGGCCGCATACTTTGCGGGTGGTGTAATTAAAAAAAACGATTCCGGTAGTGGCTCTGGCCACTTCCTTTTCATCTCCCTTTCTTTTTACCCAGTACATGAATGTGCAGCCGACGCGTGAGGGGTCGAGCAGGGCAAGATCGACGGTCAGGGTTTCGCCGTAGCAGACCTCGGCCTTGTAGATGACTGCCAGATCAGCGAGAATTATGCCGCAACCTCCGGTATCTTTTTCGCTGAAACCATGTTTCGTCAAAAAACGCAGACGGACCTCATGCAGCAAGCTTACCAGGTGATCATGGCCCAGGTGGTTGCCATAATTGATATCACTGATCCGCGGCATGATAGTGGTTGTGAAAATAAATTTATTCGGTTCCGGAAGCTCGATTTTTATCCGTTCCATGGCGGCCTTGGAAATTGGTTTATTTTAAGGTGTCGGCAAGTTTCATTCTGAATTGATGATTTTCAATCTTGATTGCGGCGAGCTGGGAAATGGTCCGCAGGGTTTCCAGCTTCTGCTCTTCAATCTCCCGGCTGCAATCAAGATTGACAATGGTCAGAAGACCATAATGCTGATAAGGGGTATAAAGGGGGAAAGAAGCGATTGAGTTGATTCGGTATCTACTATTTGCCATCATGATTTCCTGGTTTTGATGCAGGTCGGTTTCCAGAAAAATCTTCTTGCCGGCGCTGATTTTCTCTATGTATGGAGTGTTGGTTTCATCCATGAAATACAGAGAGCGCAGGCCTTTTTCATTAAGTCCCCATTCAATCTCGGTCTTGAGTCTCCCGTCGGCATCATAGATCATAATCGATCCGACTTCGGCATGCATTATTTTAAGAGCCATGCCCATCATGGTTGCCAATAATGGTTCCAGGCTTTCACTGCCGATCATAACCCCAATTTCGTTGATTAGTTCCAACCGCGCAGCTTGTTGCTCTTTGTTGGTTCTCATTTCACTATAAATAGTCGCGCGAACCATGGCAGCTGTGACATGGTGGAGGAGGAAACGTATTGAAAGTAAATGCTCTTCAAAATTTTCGGGGAACTCATGGACAACCAGCGCGGCCGCGGTTTCGTCGTGATAGGTCAGCCTCTGGGCCCAGTACATATCGAAACGCACGCCGAACCATATCATCGGGGTCGGAAAAAGAAGCGGATCCTGATCAAAAAGAATCGTGAACGGTGCCTCATTTTCCGAAAAAACAATTTCATCCCAGTAGGCGGCATCAATGTTGGTGGAATAGCCCAAGCTGTAACAGCGAGTTTCGTTATTGAACAGAAAATATGAGAATCTGTGAATGTCAAAGAGTTTGCTCATGTATTCGCCGAAGGCGGCGAATAATTCTTCCGTTTCCATGGCCAGATGCACGGCTAGTATAGCCTTAACCAGATTCGACGGCAACGGAATCATGGGGTTTCCTTGATAGCTAAATTAAAGCTTTAAATCTCACAGATTGTTTTCGTTTAAAAAAACAGAAAAATTCTGATGAGATCGCTTAACATTGCGGGCATTCGCAAACAAATTGGGGTCGCCGGGCTCGCCCCGCATTAGTGCCTTACAGGTTATTTTCTTGTTTTTTTTTCAACTTTTTTTCAAGTATAAAAAACAAGAAACTTATCCAGCTCTGCTGGGTCTGATAAGAGTACTTATTTGTGACCAAAGGAAATACCTTTAGGTACGGGGCGTGAAAAATCATTTGGGTTGTGGGATTATTCCCGCGTTAGAGCTCAGTCAGTATGGCATTCACGTTTTCAGCCAAGGCGACAATTTCATCTCTTTGTTGTTCCGGCCACTGCGGATCCAGGCCGAGTCGTTGCAGGCGGCGGCTGAAAGCGGCAGGATCATCGTTCGGTTTTTCCCGTTCCAGAGAAAAACCGAACTGGTTGCTGATCGAATCGGCCAAATAGACGGTCAACGTTTCTCTCGGTGAATAAGTACTGGCTTCCGGCTGGTGATGGTAATGGACGGTTTCGACCAGATTTCTCGGCAGTTTCCATTTGTCCAGCAGAATACGTCCGATTTCACCGTGTGAAAAGCCCAAAAGCTCACGTTCGGCTTCGCTTAGGGTTTTCCCCTGTTCGAGAAGTAAGGTCAGATTTTTACTTTCTTTCTGAATAAAGGGCCCCAGAATGAGCTTGCCGATATCGTGCATAAGCCCGGAGACATAGCAGTTCTCGATTCCTTCCGAGGTTAAATGGGCCGCCGCCGCGATTTTTTTTGAGAGTGAGGCCACGATGTTGGCATGCTGCCAAAGGCCGTCACGTTGGTAGTCGTAGACGGGCAGGCTGTGTTTAAAAATAGATGAAGTTGATACCCCGAGAACCAGGCTGCGGATGGTGTTGTGTCCCAGGTATACCACGGCTTCGCTGATGCTGGAAACCTTGCGTGACAAGCTGTAAAAAGATGAGTTGGCCATGCGCAGCATCCGCGCCGTCAAGGCCTGGTCCCGGGCGAGAATCGCTTCGAAGTCGGAAGCGTTTGATTTATCGCTGTTAACCAGCGCAATAATCTTGTAGACGATCGCCGGAAGGGAAGGAATCTCTTCGATTTTCTGCATAAGCTGGCTTTTCAGGCGTTCATCGTTGATGGTTTTCAAGGACAGCTTGTGCTGGGTTCCGAGCTTTTTGCCAATCTGGACGGAAGTAAATTCTGTATTATTAAGGTCGCGGATATTAAGGGCCAATTTGATTTGTTTGATCAGGTTAGCTTTGTCGAAAGGTTTGGTGATGAAACCGTCTGCGCCCAGCTTGCGAGCGCGGAGAATATTCTCCCGCGTGGCCTGGCTGGTAGTGATGATTACCGGAATTTGGTGTAGCTGCCTATCCTTCTTGATATGCTCAAGCAGAATAAAGTCATCGTAGCCCCTGACGATGGCTTCGCAGATGATAAGCTTGGGAATTTCCGCTTGTAGAGAGCTGATGAATTCCGCCAATGATTTTATTATGCGGGTTTTGAGACCTGTTTGACTAATAACCCGGGCGATTTCCTCAGCCGATTCAAGGTTAGGATCAAAAATAAAAGCCAGCATGGATGGAGTTCCTGTTCTAAGCGCGTAAGTGTGCTCTCTAACGTATTTGAAGTTGGTTGTTTTTGTTTTCGAGCTAATAGCATGCTGCTCTTTGCGATTGCAACCGTTTTACCACCGCGGATGAAAAAACAGAATAGGTGTGAACGACCGGCGGATACTGAAATGGAACAAGCTGAATGAATAGCTGAGATGGGATGAAGAGAAATGGTGGCGGTGCAGGGAATTGAACCCCGGACACTACGGATATGAGCCGTATGCTCTAACCATCTGAGCTACACCGCCTTGGTTTTCCAACTGTCAAACTTAATACGAGGCGCTTTTTAATGTTTTTTTCACCCTTTGTCAATCTTTATTGTGACTTTCGCGCAGGATTATGCTGCTTACAATGAAAACATAATTATGTTTGGGGATTTTCGTTGACAAGCCTACGGAAATAATATAATTTACAACCCCTCTCGAAGGAAAGATAAAGTCGGGTTCCTTTTTTTTGGTGATTGGTTTAACAGTTAACGTAAGGTGGGAATTTTAAGGAAGGGTAGACCTATGGCACTCAGTTTTGATATGACGGAAGAACAGGAAATCCTACGTAAAAGTGTTCGCGGTTTTGCTGAAAAAGAGATCGCCCCGGTGGCCCAGGAGCTTGATCGGAAGGAAGAATTTTCTCTCGATCTGACTCGTAAAATGGGTGATCTCGGACTATTCGGGATGTTTGTCTCCCCTGAGTACGGGGGATCCGGACTGGATTATATTTCATATATTATTGCGGTTGAAGAAATTGCCCGGGTTGATGGTTCTCAGGCAGCTACCGTCGCGGCGGGCAATTCCCTGGGGATCGGACCGATCTATTATTACGGAAGTGAAGAACAAAAGCAGGAATGGTTGCCGAGACTTTGCACAGGCGAGATCCTGGCCGGATTTGGCCTGACCGAACCTAATGCCGGCTCAGATGCCGGCAACTCCAAGACTAACGCCATTCTGGATGGCGACGAGTGGGTGATTAATGGGTCCAAAATTTTTATCACCAATGCTTCCGCCCCCAATACCGGGGTTGTAATCGTTCAGGCTGTTACCGGCAAAAGAGCTGATGGTCGTCCGGAAATGAGCTGTATTCTGGTGCCGTCGGGAACGGATGGCATGGAGTGCAGACCGATGCACGGCAAAATGATGTGGCGTGCATCCAACACGACTGAAATCTATTTTGACAATTGTCGGGTTCCAGCCAAAAATCTTCTGGGTAAACGTGGTGAAGGGTTTCATCAGATGTTGGCCACTCTTGATGGTGGTCGTCTGAGTATCGGAGCCATGGGACTTGGAGGCGCCCAGGGGGCTTTTGAAAAGGCTTTGCGTTATTCTCAGGAAAGAATCCAGTTCAGCCGTCCTTTGTTTGATTTTCAGGTCACGCAGTTTAAATTGGCCGACATGGCGATGGAAATTGAATTAGCCCGCAACCTTCTGTATAAGGCTTGCTGGCTGCGTTCAAACAATCGTCCTTTTTCCAAAGAAGCGGCTATGGGTAAGCTTTACTGTTCGGAAGTAATGAGTCGGGTGGTAGACCATGCGGTCCAGATCCATGGTGGTTATGGTTTGATGCAGGAATATGATGTAGAGCGTTTTTACCGGGATCAGAAATTGCTGGAAATCGGCGAAGGAACCTCGGAAGTGCAGCGTCTGGTGATTGCCAGATCTCTAATGTAGGCTTTTTGCCTGAGGTAGCCTGATATTTTTTTTGAAGTCCTGGGAATGAGGTTCGCACTTTCCCGGGACTTCTAGTCCAAGGGGAGGGGCTATTTTTCGCAAGTTGGGTTTTTAATTTCGTTCCATAGTGGAGACGAGTTTAAAAAAAATGGATGACTGTTTTTCCCTGATGCCGAAGAAGGTCCGGTTGGTAGAGGTGTCCCCTCGTGACGGCTGGCAGAATCAGGAAATTTTTATCCCGACTGAAAATAAGGTCGAGCTTATTAATCGTTTGGCGGCCTGTGGATTTAAAGAAATCGAAGTAACTTCTTTTGTCAATCCTAAATCGATACCTCAGCTGCGGGATGCGGCCGAGGTATTGCAAGCCATTGACTCATTCCCTGACCTTGTTACTTCTGTGCTGGTGCCAAATCGTCGGGGGTTGACGGCGGCGCTGGCTTCCGGGGCCGGGAAAATAGTTTTTTTTATCTCGGCCAGCGACACGCATAATAAGAAAAACCTGGGTTGTTCCCAAGCTGAAACCCTGGCTGAGATTGAAGCGATGATTAAGATGATGCCGCTTGACAGAGCTCGCAGGGTGTCTCTTTCCAATGTCTTCGGCTGCCCCTATGAGGGGAAAGTTGACTATGCGGCGGTCAGCTCTCTGGTAGGCTCTTTGTTCGCGCTTGGCTTTAACGAAATAACCCTGTGCGATACCCTCGGGGTGGCTACTCCGGATCAGGTTTATTCTCATTGTTCTCGCCTGCAGGAAGAACTGCCCGAAGTGGATTTTGGTCTTCATTTGCACGATAGTTGCGGTCGGGCCTTGGCTTGCGTGGTCGCCGGTTTACAGGCCGGTATAGATCGTTATGATAGTGCCGCCAGTGGTCTGGGCGGTTGCCCATATGCTCCCGGTGCGGCTGGAAATCTGGCTACCGAAGATCTGCTTTATTGTCTTGAGGGGATGAGGATAGAGACAGGAATTGACAGTCATGCTCTTTTAGAGGTCGCAATTCGGCAAACTCAGCTGACCTATGGGGGGCATAGCCATATGCAATCATTTATCGGAGCCTGTGTAAAAAGATGATACAATACTTTTATCATCTTTTTTGTTTGCGAAAGAAGAAAAAAAACATTTATATGTTCTTAAACTTTTAGTCGGGTTATTAAGATTTTTTTTGGGGGGAACGGATGTCTGAAGTGATCTTAAGCGAAAACCGTGACGGGGTTTTGATTGTAACTTTAAATCGCCCCGAAAGCATGAACTCTTTGAATCGTGAGCTTCTCGCTGCCCTGAATAGACTGGTAAGTGGGATCAGTGTTGATCGTTCCGTAAGGGTAGTGATCATCACCGGTGCCGGGGAGAAATCTTTTTGCTCCGGCGCTGATCTCAAAGAACGGGCGACCATGACCCCGATCGAGGTTAAACAGTATATTCAGATGATTCGCAACACCTTCACGATGGTCGAAAATCTTCCCCAGCCTGTGATCGCCGCGGTCAATGGTTTTGCTTTCGGAGGAGGAACGGAGCTGGCCCTGGCTTGTGATATCAGGATAGCGGTCTCCAGTGCGACCATGGGTCTGACTGAAACCAGCCTGGGAATTATTCCCGGTGCCGGCGGAACTCAGCGGCTGGCTCGTCTTCTCGGTAAAGGCAAAGCTAAGGAGTTGATTTTCACCGCCCATCGGGCCAAGGCAGATGAAGCTCTGGCTATCGGTCTTGTTAATCAGGTGGCGCCACAAGGTGAACTTCTCGATGCCGCCTTGAATATGGCGGCAAAGATTAAGAAGAATGCCCCGGTGGCCTTAGAAATGGCCAAGTACGCGATAAACTACGGCAGTGAAGTTGATTTAGGTAGCGGCCTGGCTATCGAATCAAATTGCTATGCCGTGACCATCCCGACTAAAGATCGCATTGAAGGTCTGACCGCTTTCAGGGAAAAAAGAGAGCCGGTTTATACTGGCGAATAGTTTACGCCCCGCCTATCTTAAGATTGACTGAATTACATCGATCAGGCGGAGCCAGAGTTCTTTTAATCCGGAAAGATTTGGGTGGCAGGCGCCCGTTCCGTATTCTTGTTGGTCTTGATCGGTAGATACCAAAGATCAGCAGCGGGGGTAGGTAAGATTTCCGGAAATTAATCAGAAGAATAATTGTGTGGAGGAAAATATGTCAAGCCACGATCTTTTTGATGTTTTTAAAAGAATGCCGAAAAAAGTCAATATTGGTGATATTACTGTCCGTGACGGATTCCAGCATGAGGAACACTTTATTCCCACCCGGGCCAAAATTTTTTATCTGCAGGAAATGGCATTTGCCGGTATTAAACGGATGGAGGTTACCAATCTGGGCGACCCCAGGAATATGCCTCAGTTTGAAGACGCCGAAGAGTTAATGAAGAGCGTGCATGACGATCTTTTTAAGAAACGTTTGGCCAAGCGTGGAATTAAACATGAAGATATCGAATGGACTTGTATTACCATTCGGGAAAGTGCGGTTGATCGGGCCATCGAGATGAAAAAGCGCGGTTATGGCCCGGATCGTATTCTGATGATGGTTTCGACTGACGAACAGCATCATTTCGCCAATTCCCGTTCAACCTTGCCGCAGTACTGGCGTGAAGCCGAACGCTGCATTAAAAAGTGCCATGATGTCGGAATCAAAATGTGCGGAACTGTCAGTACGATTTGGGGTAGTCCGATTTCCGGGCCGACTAAATTTGAGGACGCGGTTGAGTTTACTCGTCGCTGGCTCAGTATCGGGGCTGATGATATCGAGCATGCTGACCATGATGGATCGGCTCCGCCGAACAAAGTCTATCGCTATTTCTCGATGATTCTGGACGCTCTTCCCAATCCAGATCTTCATGTCGCTCATTTTCATGTCACCCGGGGATGGGGCAACGCCAATGTTTTGGCGGCATTACAGGCGGGAATCACTAACTTTGAAGCAACCATCGGCGGTACTGGTGGCCAGCCGGCTAATTTTGTTGACGGAGTCCCGGGTTTGGGGACCGGAGACTACTACTACAAGGATCCTAATGTGGTTGGTCTTTCCGTTCTTGAAGACATGTTGGTAATGATGGACGAGATGGGAATCGAAACCGGAATTGACATTGACCGGATTCTCCAGCTGGGCACCATGATGGAACGCACGGTTGGTCGTCGCCTGCGTTCGGAATCGATTCTTAATGGCCGCATTCCAAAGCATGTTCGGGAGGATTTTAAACGTCCTGAATTGTCTAAGATCAAGGAGAAAAATGGCGAAAAACCTGGCCAGATTATTCCCGAGGAGTGGTCTGTAGAAGCTGTGGTCCCAGCGGAGGTACTGCAGTCTAAAAATTAATTTTGATTGTTTATTCAGCCCCGACAGCCTTGTTTGTCGGGGCTTTTTTCGTTTTGTGCTATGGTCATTATTGTGCGCTATGCTCGGGCATCATTTTGATCTTGTCGGTCGATGAAAAGAATCTATTTGTTTGATGTGCCCCCGTCGATGAAGAATTTATGTTTGGATGAGAGTGAAATGGTCCGAAAATTGAGCTCAGGTTGCTCTTGCAAAAGGTTAACGTTATGAAATTATAGATGAAACGATCTGTTAAAAAAAAATAAATTTTTTTTATATTGCAGTTGACAAACAATGGGGTATACAGTATACAAACAGCCGGCTTTGGTTAAAGCTGCTATTTAAAAAGTGGTGCTTAAAATGCGTGAAATTGATGTTTCGCTGGTCGAAAAAACGGTAGCTCGTTTATGTATAGAGGCTAATTGTAATCTCGGGTCGGATATGAAACGGGCCTTGGACCTGGCAGCCGCCAGGGAAGAGTCTCCGGCCGGCGGGGATATTATCAGGCAGCTTCAGGAAAATGCGGCAATCGCGGCAAAAGAGCAAGTGCCGATCTGCCAGGATACCGGTCTGGCCGTGGTTTTTGTTACTTTGGGACAGGACGTCAGAATTGTCGGCGGCAGTCTTGAGGGCGCAATCAATGCCGGCGTCCGACGGGGATACCAGGACGGGTTCCTGCGGAAATCAGCCTGTCATCCCTTTACCAGGGCCAATACCGGCGATAATACTCCGGCAATTATACATTACAACCTTGTGCCCGGAGAGCAATTAAGCATCATTGTGGCCCCCAAAGGGGGTGGCAGTGAAAATATGTCGAAGGTGGTCATGCTCAAACCGGCCGATGGCGTTGCCGGGATTAAGGAGCAGGTTGTTGCCTGGGTGCGCCAGGCGGGGGGGAATCCCTGTCCGCCGACAATTGTCGGCGTTGGTATCGGTGGTAATTTCGAGCGGTCGGCCATGTTGGCGAAAGAAGCGCTTTTGCGTGAAGTCGGCAGCCCCAATCCCGATCCGGCTCTGCAAAATCTTGAGGACGAACTTTTGACCGCGATCAATAATTTAGGAGTCGGACCCCAGGGGCTCGGCGGTCGCATCACCAGTTTTGCCGTTCATGTCAAAATGCAACCCTGTCATATTGCCAGTTTGCCGTTGGCGATTAATATTCAATGTCATGCAGCCCGGCACCAGGAGGCGATTTTATGATGGATCGGGTTATTCGTCTGACGCCGCCGCTGAGTGAAGGAGTGGTGGCTGATCTGAAAGCGGGCGATCGGGTGTTGCTCAGTGGTACGATTTATACCGGCCGCGATGCCGCGCATAAGCGGCTTGTCGATCTCCTGGCTAAGGGAGAATCGTTGCCGATACCCTTGCAGGGTGAGATTATTTATTTTGTTGGGCCGACTCCGGCTAAACCCGGCAAGGTTATCGGTTCCGCCGGTCCGACTACTAGTTATCGCATGGATTCCTATTCTTCCCGACTGCTGGCTGAAGGTCTAAAGGGCATGATCGGCAAGGGCGGTCGCAGCCGGGAAGTGCGTGATGCGATCGAAAAATATCATGCGGTTTATTTCGCTGCGACCGGCGGGGCTGGGGCACTACTCGCCCAGCGTATAAAAAAGGCTGAAGTTGTCGCCTATGAAGATCTGGGTCCGGAAGCCATTCGTCGGATTGAGGTCGAGGATTTTCCGGTGGTTGTGATCAATGACATCTACGGTAACGATTTGTATGAACAGGGCGTTAAGCCCTATATCAGATAAAGGATAATAACCCATGAAAACCAGGATTTACCGCTCCCAGGTAAAAAGTGATTTCATCAACAAGGTCGCCGAGATCAGCGGCGAAAATTTCTTTAATTGTTATCAATGCGGCAATTGTTCGGCAGGTTGTCCCGCAGTTGATGAAATGGACCTTCTGCCCAGTCAGGTGGTGCGCTATCTGCAACTTGGACTGGAAAATGAAGTTAAAGACTGTAAGTCAATGTGGGTCTGCGCCGCCTGCATGATGTGTCAGGCTCGCTGTCCCAAGGGAGTGGATATCTCTAAAATCATGGAGGCCCTGCGGGTTTTGCGTCTGCGCGAAGTGGGCGGAACGGCACATATTGATGTTACTGATTTTTCCAAAGAATATCTGGCCCGGGCCCCGCAGATCGCGATGATCAGCGGCTATCGGAAGTTCCTTCCACTCTAAATTCTCAAGAGTAAAAGATGAAGTATTCATACTTTCCCGGATGTACCCTTTATACCAAGGCCAAGAAACTTGATGACGCCGGTCGCGAATGCAGCCGGAAGCTGGGTTTTGAGCTTGACGAACTGCCCGACTGGACCTGTTGCGGTGCAACCTTTCCGTTGACCAACGATTATCATATCGCGATGTCGGGGCCGACCAGGATTCTGGCCGATACCAAAGATCGGGGCGATAATAAGCTGGTAACGCTTTGTTCGGTCTGTTTCAATGTGCTTAAGCGCACCAACAACGTCATGCGCAACGACGAGGAGCGGCGGAGCAAGATTACCGATTTTATTGAACGTCAATACCATGGAGAGGTTGATGTTCTGCATTATCTCCAGGTATTGCGCGATGAAATCGGTTTTAAAGTCTTGCAGGATACGGTGGTTAAACCTCTGGCCGGTCTCAAGGTGGCCTGTTATTATGGATGCCTGCTGCTGCGTCCGGTCAAGGAGATCGCTCTTGATGCCATGGAAAACCCGACTATTTTTGAAGATTTTGTTCGGGCTCTAGGCGGTGAACCGGTGCCCTTTCCTTACCGGATCGAATGCTGCGGTGCTTTTCAGACGGTTCACTCGATGACAACGGCAACTCGCTGCTCGCGTGACATTCTCCGGAATGCTTCCGGCAACGGAGCCGATCTGGTGATCACCACTTGTCCTTTATGTCAGTTTAATCTTGATGACCGGCAAGCTGAGATTGTGCAAAGCGATGCGGCCTTTAAAACCATTCCGGTAGTCTATTTTACCCAGTTGCTGGCGATTGCCCTCGATCTGCCCGCTGAAGATCTGGGCTTTGAGCGTAATCTGATTGATCCGCTTCCGCTGTTGCGGGACAAGGGTCTGGTTTCCTGAGATAAGGTTTGATTGATGGCTGAAATAATTGAACTGAGCGGCGAACAAAAAGGCGAACAGCTTTCCTGCGCCTGCGTATTCGGGGGTATGAGCGACTTTGAAAGCGTTCCGGTTGATCGTCGGGTAATGGTTATCGGAGGCGGAATCACCGGTATTACCTCTGCTATCGACCTCGGGAATGCCGGTTATCAGGTACTTTTGGTTGAGAGGCTACCGTCGGTCGGTGGTCGGATGCTGCAACTTTCCGAGACTTTTCCGACGCTTGATTGCGCCCAGTGTACTTTGACCCCACGAACGGTTGAGTCGGGGCAGCATCCCAAGGTTACCCTGAAAACCAGTTGCGAGGTAGAGGCCCTGACAGGCGAACCGGGTAATTTCACGATTCGGGTCAGACAGAAAAAAACTTATGTTGACTGGAATAAATGCACCGGGTGCGGTACCTGTATTCAGAAGTGTCCGAGCAATGGGATCGCCATGTTTGAACGGGATGCCGGTAAAATGACCGCGATTTATACGCTGTCGCCGCAGGCGGTGCCAAACAAGCCGGTGATCGATGCTGAACGCTGCCGCTACCTAACCAGGGGTAAATGTGGGGTTTGCGCCAAGGTCTGTCCGGTCGGGGCGATTGATTACGAGCAGCAGGAAAGTTTCTTCGAGGTTCAGGTTGGAGCCATTATCGTGGCCACTGGTTTCGATATTTACGACTGGAAAAAGAAGATGCCTGAATTCGGAGGTGGCGAGATTCCCGATGTCATCGACGGTCTGACCTTTGAGCGCTATCTTTCCGCCTCGGGGCCGTCGGCCGGAGCCATGGTTCGCCCTTCCGACGGGAAAACTCCGAAAGAGATTGTTTTTATCCAGTGTGTCGGTTCACGGAATCCTGAGTTTCATAAATCCTATTGTTCCCGGGTCTGCTGTATGTATACCGCCAAGCACGCCCGCCTTTACAAACATAAGGTTCATGACGGCCAGGTCTATATTTTTTATATTGATATTCGGTCAACCGGAAAGGGTTATGAGCAGTTTATCCAGCAGTCGGTAGCGGAAGAAGAGCTCATCTATATTCGCGGCCGGGCCGCCCGTCTTTACCGCGAAGGAGATAAGGTTATAGTGCAGGGAGCCGATACCCTGAGTGGTAGAAAAATAGAGATTGCAGCCGACCTGGTGGTGCTGGCGGCGGCCATGGTTCCCAATGAGGGAGCGCAGGAGCTGGCTGAAATCCTGGGTCTGCAGTCCAATAAAGACGGTTTTTTCATCGAGGAAAACTATAAGCTCTCGCCGGTCGAGAGCGGCCGGCCTGGGATTTATCTGGCGGGTTGCTGTCTGGGAGCCAAGGATATTGCCGATTCAGCGGCTCAGGGCAGCGCCGCATCCAGCAAAGCTCAGGTTTTTCTTTCTTCTGTACGACGTAATAAGCAGCAGGAAGCGGTTTAATGGAAAAGAAACTAGGTGTTTTTGTCTGCTGGTGCGGTTCCAACATCGCCAGCAGTGTCGATGTGGACAAGGCCGTGGCTGAGACCTTGAAAATGGACGGCGTGGTGCATGCCGAAAACTACATGTATATGTGCTCCGATCCCGGTCAGCAGAAGGTCAAGGATACGATCGTGGAAAAGGGGTTGGATGGTGTGGTGGTGGCCTGTTGTTCGCCCCGCATGCATGAAAATACCTTTCGCAAGGCGGCGGGTTTGGTTGGTTTGAACTCTTATTTGCTGGAAATCGCCAATATTCGGGAGCAATGCAGCTGGGTTCATCAGAATGACAAACCCTTGGCCACGGCCAAGGCGGTCAATATTATTGCCGGGACGCTTGACAAGGTTAAAGAAAATCTGCCGTTGGAGACAATCACGATTGATCTTACCAAGCGCGTTTGTGTCGTCGGTGGCGGTATCGCCGGGATCATGTCGGCGCTTGACCTGGCCAATGCCGGCTATGAAGTGGTGATTATCGAAAAGGAACCGGCCATCGGCGGCCACATGGCTCAGATCAGTCAGACTTTTCCCTATTTCCAAAACGTTCCCGAAATGTTGGAACAGAAGATTGCCGAGGTCGTCGCCCATCATAAAATAAAAGTTTATACTAGTTCAGAGGTCGAGAACCTGGAAGGTTACGTTGGTAATTTCAATGTTACCATTCGCAGTCAGCCGGCTTTTGTCGACATCGCCCGTTGCTCGGCCTGCGGCAAATGCATTGAAGTTTGTCCGGTATCGAATCCCGATGAATTTAATCGCGGACTCAGCCGGCGTGGGGCTATCTTTCGTTACAACCAGTTTGAATCTTCCCGTATTCCGGTTTTGCGCCAGGTAGATTGTTTACATTTTGCCCCTTCCCATGAGGTCGAGCCCTGTACTTTATGTAGTGATGCCTGCCTCGAGAAAGCGATAGATCTTGGGGCGATTCCCGCCTTGCAGAAAGAATTTGTCGGAGCGATCGTCATGGCTACCGGCTATGACCTTTACAACCCGGCCAATCTCCCCGAATACGGAGGTGGTGACATACCTGATGTCATCGACGCCTTGACTTTTGAACGTCTGCTTGATCCCAAAGGTCCTACCGGCGGCAGGGTTGTGTGTCCTTCGAATGGTAAGGTTCCTGAAAGCGTGGTCTTTATTCAGTGTGCCGGTTCTCGTGATCCGGAACGTCATAAAGCGTACTGTTCCCGCGCCTGCTGCATGTATACGGCAAAACAGGCGCGGCTTTACCGCCGCCAGGTTAAAACCGGTACGGCCTATATCTCTTACATGGATATTCGTTCCGACAGCCGTGATTTTGAAGAATTCGTTCAGCGGGGCATGGAGGATGAAAAACTGGTTTATGTGCGCGGTCGGGTTGCCAGGGTGATTCCGGAAGACGGGATGCTCAAGGTGTTTGCCAGTGATACGTTAAGTAGCCGCCAGCTGGAGATTGAGGCGGATTTGGTGGTTCTGGCCATGGCCATGGAACCTAAGACCGGGATTCGCGATCTTGCCAAAAAGATGAACGTCACGATTGACGGCGATGCCTTTCTCTCGGAAACCCATATTAAGCTCTATCCGGTGGAAAGTTCGACCAAAGGAGTCTATCTCGCCGGGTGCGGGCAATCTCCCAAGGATATCACTGACACGGTCTCGCAAGCCCTGGCTACAGCCGGCAAGATCCAGACTATGTTTTCCAATAAAACCCTGATTGCCGATCCCCTGATTGCCGAAGTTAAAAATGATGTCTGCAGCGGCTGTGGCATCTGTATCGAGATCTGCCCTTACGGAGCTCGCCTGATGAACAATTTTACTCGGATTTCCGAGGTCAACCAGGCGGTATGCCAGGGTTGCGGCGCCTGCATTGCCGCCTGTCCCAACAAGGCCTGTGAGTTGATTAATTCGACTTCCCGTCAATTTATCCGGATGATCGGCGATTTTGCCGGCAAAGCCGAGGCGGTGTAAAAAGATGTCTGAAACCCTTCTGCAAAAAGTGATGACTGAAAGCGGTCAGCCGCTGAATCTCTGTTACCAATGCCGTAAATGCAGCGTTGGCTGTCCCATGGTCAAGGAGTTTGATTTTGCTCCCAACGTGGTGGTTCGCATGATTCAGCTCGGCATGAAGGACGAGCTTTTGAACAGCAAGTCGATCTGGATGTGTGTCTCCTGTGAGACTTGCGGCAGTCGCTGTCCCAATGAAATCAGACTCGCCCCGGTTATGGATTCCCTGCGGGCCTTGTGCCTGGCCGAGGGGATTGCTCCGGCTGAGCCGGCAACCGTGGCCCTGCACACCTCGTTTATTGACAGCATCAAAAGATTCGGTCGGGTGCATGAGGCGACCATGTTGATGAGCTATAAACTGAGAAGTAAAAACCTGACCTCGGATCTGGATGTCGGTCTGAAACTTTTCCTCAGAGGTAAAATTCCGATCTTGCCGAAAAAGAGCAAGAATCTCGCAACCGTAAAAAAGATTTTCAATGAGGCCGGCAAATAGGGCGGAGTTCTTTAAATCAAGACGATTTGTAGATCTTGCTGGGTAAGACATTGATATCATAAACTTTTATCTCTCCGGTAATCTCGGATCAGGACACAGTTAAACGATGGGTGAAACCTATTCATATTATCCCGGATGCACCTCGCATTCGACCGCGATGGAGTATATTGAAGCCAGTCTGGCGGTAATCAAGGCGCTCGGCATTGAACTGCGGGAGCTGGATGACTGGTGCTGCTGCGGCGCCGCTTCGGCCCATAACCTTTCGTCGTCCTTGGCTCTCGGGCTCTCCGCCTTCAACGTCGGCGAAGCGCAGAAAAGCGGGCGCGACCTGGTCATTCCTTGCGCCGGCTGCTATGGTAACCTGGCGCAGGCCGACTATGTTCTGCGGCATGATTTAGCCCAGCGAGCTCTTTTTGAAGAAAAATTCGGATTTAAATATGATGAGCGCGTAACCATGCTTTCCCTGGTTGATTTGCTGGCCCGCGAGGAGCTGCGCCCCGCGGTTAAAAAATTGGTGCGAAAGCCTTTAAAAGGGTTGAGGGTGGTTTGTTATTATGGTTGCGCCATTGTCCGGCCGGCGGCGGTAACCGGAGTCGACAGCTGTGAAAATCCCAGGCGGATAGACCGCATGATGGCGGATCTCGGAGCCGAGGTTCTTGACTGGTCCTGCAAGGTTGACTGCTGTGGTGGCGATCTGGGGCTGATTGATGCCCATAAAACCACTGCACTGGTCAATAAGATAGCCGATTACGCTGTGGCCGCCAAGGCTGACTGTCTGGTGACTTCCTGCGCTCTGTGTCAGGCCAATGTCGATATTCGACAACAGCGTCTGCCGATTCTCTATTTCACTGAACTGATGGCCGAGGCCTTTCAAATCGGGGACCGGGCACGCTGGTGGAAAAAACATTTTAACGATCCGGCGCAACTTTTCGCGTAATGACTGAAAAAGACGACGGCTTTCAGCGAACAACTAAGGGTTGAAAATGGCCTCTGAACATAGCAAAAAGATTAATGATAAACGCAAAAAGGTGGCGGTGATCGGGGCCGGTTTCGCCGGTATGACGGCAGCCCTGCAGCTGGCTGAACAGGGGTTTGCGGTTACCCTGGTGGAAAAAGAGGCGGCGATTGGTGGTTTTTTTTCGCTTTTGGACAATACGTTTCCCACCAATTCTTGCGGAGTCTGCTTTCTTTCTCCGAAGCAACCGGCTTACTGCCCTTTCGTCGAGTGCCGTCTGCATGAAAATCTGGAGATTCGGATCGGCAGCCGGCCTGTGGCCCTACAGGGGGAGCCCGGCAATTTCGTCCTGCGCTTGGCGGTTACGCCGTACGGTGTTTCCCAGGAAGACTGTATCGATTGCGGTCGCTGTGTTGAGGTTTGTCCGGTTAGCGTGCCCTTTGAATTCAGCGGCGGGTTGGAAGAACGCAAGGCGATTTACAAACAATATCCAAAGATGGTCAAAGCGGGCTATAGGATTGATCTGGAAAACTGCACTAAATGCGGAGCCTGTGTCAATATCTGTCCGACTCAGGCAATTGACCTTGAAGCCGTAACCCCTTATGAAGAAGATCTTGAGGCCGATGCCGTTCTTCTGACCCCCGGTTTTTCTCTGGTCGATGGGGCTTTAAAAGAAGAGTATGGTTTCGGACGTTATCAGAACGTGGTCAGCAGCCGTCAGTTTGAGCGTATGATCAGTTATTCCGGTCCGAGTCGGGGAACCCCGATTTCTCCCCGGGATGGTTCGATCCCCAAGCGCATCGCATTTATTCAATGTGTCGGTTCCCGCGATGTTTCCTGTGGCCGGGGCTATTGTTCCGCAGTTTGTTGCATGTATGCGACCAAACAGGCGATGTTTGTTCGTGAAAGAAGTCCTGAAACCGAAGTTGTCGTTTACTACATGGATCTGCGCGGCATGGGCAAGGATTACGAGCGTTATTTCAACCGCGCCAAGGATGAATTGGCGATTGAATATCGACGTTCGATAGTCTCGACAGTCAAGGAAGATCCGCGCACCGGCGGCTTAAGTCTGGTCTACGATGATGGTCGCGGTTTTGCTGAAGATCAGGTTGACCTGGTGGTTCTTTCCCTGGGTTTTGATGCGCCCAAACTTGATTTTGCCGCGGCGACCGGAATTGAACTGGATGACTACGGTTTCTGTCGAACCGGTGAGTTCGTTCCGACGCAGACCTCAATTCCGGGGCTTTACGCCGCCGGAGCTTTTTGTGGTCCTAAGGATATTCCGGAAACCGTGATGGAGGCGGCGGCGGCGGCGGATGCGGTGGCAGTGGATCTGGCCGAACCTGAAAGCGAGGAAAATGAGACCGAGCTTGATGGCTTTAATTTGAGCCCTACCGGAGTCTGGTTGGAAGAACCGAAGATCGGAATTTTTCTCTGCGCCTGTGACGGCGCCATGACGGAGGAGCTCAATCTGTCTTCGCTTGCCGAAGAGTTTGTCAAACGTCCGGCCGTGGCCTGCGTTGAAGTAGTTGATAATCTATGCGCCCCGGAAGGTCTGCTTGGTCTGCGCCGTTTTATCGGAGCCCATGGTTTGAACCGGATCATCATCGGCGGTTGCACGGGGCGTGAACTGGAACGTTCACTTGATGCCTTTGCCGAGGATATCGGTTTTAACCGCAACGCTTTCGCCGTGGCCAATTTGCGTGAACAAAATCTTTTTGTTCACGCCGGCAGCCCTGAAATTATATTTGAAAAATCCAGGGCCTTGCTTGCTGCCGCTCTCACGACGGTTTACCGGACCTTGCCGGCTCCGACGCAAAATCTGGTGATGGAAGCACGGGCCTTGGTTGTCGGAGGTGGAGCTGCCGGGATGAATAGCGCCCTTTCCCTGGCCGGTCGCGGCTATCAGGTGACCCTGGTGGAAAAAACCGGGGAGCTGGGCGGGCGCTTGCGTAAATCTTATTACACCCTTGAGGGTTCCCAACCGTCGCAGCTACTGGCTATCATGAGAGCTCGGGTTGAGTCCGAACCGCGTATTGAAGTGCTGCTTAATACACGTTTGCTGGCGCATCAGGGGCGGGTTGGGAGTTATGTCACTCGGGTTGAATGCCAGGAAAGTGAACGCCTGATTAAACACGGAATCATGATTATGGCGCCCGGAGGCCATGAAGCTGTAACTGACGAGTACCTTAGAGGTCAGGACGAGCGGGTTTTGACCCAGAGTGAACTGGAAGAACGGATTGCGACCAGGCCTGATACCCTGGCCTCCAGCCGCCGGATTGTTATGATTCAGTGCGTCGGTTCCAGGGAAGCCGGGAAACTTGAATATTGCAGCCGGGTTTGTTGTACACAGGCTTTAAAAAATGCCTTAAAGCTCAAGGAACTTGATTTCGCCATCGAGATTACGGTTCTTTATCGTGACCTGAGGGCCTACGGCCTGTATGAGGATTATTATCGCCTGGCTCGGGAACAAGGGGTGTTGTTTACCCCTTATGAAGTTTTGGATAAACCTCGGGTCGAGCTGGTCGGCTCAGCCCTGCAACTGAGTTACAATGATCTTATTCTGAAAAATAAGGTCACTTTGCGGCCTGATCTGCTGATTTTGAGTACCGGTATCGTGCCCTCGGATTTTGCTGATCTGGCTCAGATCTTTTCATTGCCGCGTGATGAGTACGGTTTTTTTGCCGAAGCCAACAGCAAGGCCGCGCTGGTTGATTTTGTCGGCGAGGGGCGTTATCATTGCGGCCTGGCCTCGGCCCCGCTGCATATCAAGGAGACCCTGATTCGTTCCCGGGCGGCGGCTTCCCGGGCGGCGACAGTTCTGGCCCGCAGGCAAAGGAGCCCCGCTAAAAATGCAGTGCAGGTCAGTAATAGATTATGTAGCGGCTGCGGCCTTTGTGTCGAAGCCTGCCCTTATGGGGCCCGGCAAATAAACCTCAGCTCCATGATCGCTGAAGTTTATTACGACCTTTGTCACGGTTGCGGCGCCTGCGCCGCAGTCTGTCCCAACGGCGCAACCCAGCAGCTTGGTTTTGACAAGGGGCAGGTGATGGCCGTCAGCCGCGAGCTGATGCGCTGAGATTTAGAAGTGAATGCTTTCGTACAGTCATGTTTCACTGTAGGTATTTCTTTTAAGTAGTTGATTTTAATGTAAATATACAGGAATAAAGTATGGCAGACCCTAACTTTGAGCCAAGAATCGTCGGTTTTCTCTGTCACTGGTGTACCTATACCGGGGCTGATCTGGCCGGCACTACCAGACAGCAGTATCCGGCCGGAATCCGTATTATTCATCTGATGTGTTCCGGCGCGATTGATGTTGTTTATGTTTTGAAAGCGCTGCTTGACGGGGCCGACGGGGTTCTGATCGGTGGTTGTCATCCCGGTGACTGTCATTACCAGACCGGTAATCTTAAGGCCAGGCGCCGGATTGCCTTGCTGCGAACGATTATGGAAAGTGTCGGCCTTGATCCGGAACGGGTCTGGCTGCGCTGGATCAGCGCCAGCGAGGGCCGCCTTTTTGCGGAGACGATTCGGCAATACGATGCCGCCCTGCAGGATCAGGGAGCCAATCCGCTGGCTTCCGAATGGGATCTGTAGTTCTTTTGCAAAATTTCAGGCTGGTTGTCGACGCGGAGTTTTCCTTGCGGAAAAGCGATGGGTTAGGCGGCTGTAGATTACAAAAAATGATTAAATCTGGAGAAAATTGATAATGAAAACGACAGTCATTGATCTGTCTGCTGACTCCTTTAATGGCGAGATTCAAGCGTTTTTAACCAGGCTGTTGGAAAGTGACCTGGTCGGCAGCCTGCTGGTGCCCAAAAAAACCACCGGCGGAGATAATTATGTACATGCTCTGATCAAAAATCCGGACTTGCTCGCCGATACCGATATCAATGCCCCGGTAATGCCGGTGCAGGCGGCGCGAATTATTTCCAATCTGACCTTTCGCGATCCCGGCGAAAGGATTGGAGTAGTGGTTCGACCTTGCGAGGCCCGGGCCCTGGTTGAGCTGGCCAAGTTCAAACAGCTTACTCGTGAGGCTCTGCTGATCATCGCGGTTGATTGTCTCGGCACCTATGAGCCAAAGGTTTTTTCCCAATTGGTTAAAGCCGGCAAAAGTCCGGCTCTTGATTTGCGCCGCCAGGCCACCAGCGGCGTCTGTAAGCCTGACGACAACGCGGTTTTCCGGTCGGCTTGCGCAATCTGCGAATATCCGGCTCCCGAGGTCTCAGTGGTGGATCTGGTGGTTGGCCTCTGGGGGGTGGACAGCAGTAAACAGCTCTATTTTGAAGCGTCTGATGAAGTTGCCGCAGCTCTGGAGGAAGAGAATATTCTGACTTTCAACGGTTTGGGAAACAGCCGGCGTCAGGAGATAATCGCGGCGGTCAAGGCCGAGAGGAGCATAGTCAGGGATCGGGTTTTTAGTGAATTTCGGGGGCGGGTTAATTCAATCAAGGGCATTCAGGAGATGTTTTCAACTTGTATGCGCTGCCATAACTGCATGATCAACTGTCCGATCTGCTATTGCCGGGAATGTGTATTCCGGTCGCCGACATTCGAACATACCCCGGATCAATATCTGGGATGGGCCTGCGATAAGGGCGCGATTCGCATGCCGGCAAACACAGTGATGTTTCATCTGACCCGGCTTAATCACATGGTCATGTCCTGTGTCGGATGCGGCATGTGCGATACCGCCTGTCCCAATGATATTCCGGTGATGTCGTTGTTTCGCAGTGTCGGAGACAAGGCGCAGAAACTGATGGGCTACGAGCCCGGCCGCAGCTATGAGGAAGCTGCTCCGGCGACCACTTTCCGGGATCATGAACTGGGAATTGAGTCCGGCAGCGGCCATTGATTTTTTAATAATCCGGATTTTATAGATATAAAAACGTTTTTTCCGCAGGAGGAAGCTTGCCATGAGTGAGGCGAAGAAAGAGATCAGAGTAGCGACCGGTGACCGGGCTATTCTGCCGGAAGGCACCAAGCTGGTGCCGATCTATATTATGGGTAAACGCTACCAGGTTCCTGAAACCATGACCATTCAGAAAGCGGTTGAGTATGCCGGTTACCAGTTTATCCGTTCCTGTGGTTGTCGCGGCGGCATCTGTGGCGCCTGTCCGACGGTTTATCGCATTCTGGGCGACTACCATCTGCATTTTTGCCTGGCCTGTCAGACTGTGGTCCAGGAAAACATGTTTCTGACCCAGCTGCCTTTTTTCCCGGCCAATCGGACCCCCTATGACATTGAAAAAGTCGATGCCTCGGCCGAAACCATCATGCAGCTTTATCCCGAGGTCATGAAGTGTGTGGCCTGTAATACCTGCACCAAAGCTTGTCCCATGGAAATCAATGTCATGGAATATGTCAATGCGGCGATGCGCGGTGATATCGCCAAAGCGGCCCGGCTTTCCTTTGATTGTATTCAGTGCGGGCTTTGTTCTTCCCGGTGCCCGGCGCAGATTCAGCATTATCATCTGGCCCAGCTTTGCCGCCGGCTCCACGCCAAGTACCAGGTGCCTCAGGCCCAACATCTCAAACCCCGGGTTGCAGATATCAATGCCGGCAAGTTCGTCGATATACTTAAAGATCTGGTCGCCAGTGACGAAGCGAGCCTCCGGACCCTGTATGTCGCGCGACAGATGGAACCCCAGGACAGTGCCAATTGGCAACCGGATGAAACGAGGTTTCTCTAATTCTGCGGCGGTGATTCTCATAAAACTAGCGGAAGCGAGCCCCGCAACCCAAAGGGGTCTTGCGGCCCGCAAATAAGTGCTCTTGTCAGAACCTTTTCTTGTTTTTGCGGTTGAAAAAAATGGTGAAAAAAAACAAGAAAATAACCTATAAGGCACTAATTAACTGACAGTTATAAACGAGGTTTATGATCATGGGTTACACACGTGAAATGCTGGATTTGATCAAAAAGGTCGAAGCCAGTCGTCCCGAAAGGCTGGAGCGCAGCCAGAAAGGGATCGATTTTGAAGCTCTGACCCTGGCCGGCCGGGAAGATGTTCTGAACAGATTTCATCCTGATTACAAGGCCGCCGGTCGTCGCGATGTCAAAATCGGCCCGAGCAAGGGAGAAAACTATCCCGATGAATTTGTTGACGTTCTCGAAGCCAAAGCCCGGCTCCTCGTGTCCGGCGCCGAACTTGAGAAATTAACGGCTTATGAAACCGAGGTTCTGGTAATCGGTGGTGGTGGCGGCGGGACTTCTGCGGCACTGATGGCCCAGGAAAACGGCTGTAAGGTTATTCTCGCGACCAAGCTGCGCCATGGTGACGCCAATACCGTCATGGCCGAAGGCGGTATTCAGGGCGCCACTCAGGAAGTCGATTCGCCTTACTATCATTACCTGGATGTTATCGGCGGCGGTCATTTCACCAACACCCCGGAGCTGGTGGCGGCGCTGACCAATGACGCTCCTCTGGTGATCGCATGGCTTGAGCGGCTGGGGCTGATGTTTGATAAACATCCAGACGGCCGCTTGCGGGTGCGTCACGGCGGCGGAACCTGCCGTAAACGGATGCATTCTTCCGGGGATATGACGGGTTCGGCGATTATGCGGGTCTTGCGCGACGAGTCGCGTAACCGGGCCGCCGACATTACTGTGCTCGAGTTCTCCTCGGCGGTTGAAATTCTTAAGGACAGTCAGGGACGGGCAGCGGGCGCCCTCTTTTTCAACATGGAAACCGAAGAATATTTTGTGATCAAGGCCAAAGCCACGGTGATCGCCACCGGCGGCTACGGTCGTCTCCATATTCAGGGTTTTGCAACTACCAACCATTACGGAGCGACCGCTGATGGACTGGTCATGGGTTACCGGGCCGGTGTCCCCTTGGCTTTTATGCACTCGACTCAATATCATCCCACCGGCGTGGCTTTTCCGGAACAAAATATCGGTCTTTTGATCACCGAGAAGGTTCGGGGCTTGGGGGCCAACCTTCTTAATATCGAAGGCGAGCAGTTTGTTTTCGAGCGCGAACCCCGCGATGTGGAGTCAGCCTGCATTATCCGCGAATGCCTGGAACGGGGGAAGGGTATCATTACTCCGACCGGGCGAATCGGGGTCTGGCTTGATTCACCGATGATCGAGGTGCTTGAAGGCGAGGGCGCGGTTAAACGGGAATTGCCGGCCAAATACATTCAGTTTATGCGTTACGGTATTGATATCAGCAAGGTGCCGATGCTGGTCTATCCGACTTTGCATTATCAGAATGGCGGCCTGACCATCAAAGACAACAGCGCCACTAATGTCGAAGGACTGTTTGCCGCCGGCGAAACCACCGGGGGAGTGCACGGTGAAAACCGTCTGATGGGTAATTCGCTACTTGACATCACGGTCTTCGGCCGCCGGGCCGGTATCAATGCCGCCGCCTACGCTAAAGGTTTCAGCGGAGCCGTCAGCGGGATCAATATGGATCACGTGCTGGCCTATCACAAGGAACTCGAGGCCGCCGGAGTCGAAACCGATCGGGTTGCGCCCTTGATTCTTCCCAACTACACGCGGGAAGAGGTAATGGAAAAACAATTGACGACCAGTTATCAAGGCGGTATGAGGGTTTAAAGAACTTACTCGATGTTTTATTACAGGAAAGGCGGGGCTGGTTCCCGCCTTTCCTGTAATAAAGTAAACTGCAAGCAAGTAAAAATCAGGAGGAGTGATGAAAATTCACGAATATCAGGCCAAAGCTCTGCTCAAGGAAGCCGGAGTCCAGGTTCCCAGGGGCATTCCGGTTTTCAAGCTCGAAGAGGTTGAAGCCGCGGTCAATGATCTGGGCGGAGGGACGGTTGTGGTCAAGGCTCAGATTCATGCCGGCGGCCGGGGCAAGGGCGGCGGCGTTAAGGTGGTAAAGGGCTTGGCCGAGGCGCAACAGGCCGGCGGTGAAATTCTGGGCATGCAGCTGGTCACCCATCAGACCGGCCCGGAAGGCAAGAAGGTTCAGCGCCTGCTGATTGAAGAGGGCATGGATATCAAGAAGGAGTTTTATTTCGGGATTGTCGTGGACCGGGCCCATGAATGTCCGGTGATCATGGCCAGCACCGAGGGCGGCATGGAAATCGAAAAGGTCGCGGCTGAGACACCGGAAAAGATTATCAAGGAGTATGTCGACCCGGCTTTGGGACTGCGGCCTTTTCAGGCGACCAAAATTGCCTATGCTTTGGGTTTTAGCGGCAAGGCCGTGCGTCAGGCCAGCTCTTTTTTCATGCATCTCTATAAATTTTTTGAAGCCCAGGACTGTTCCATGGTTGAAATCAACCCGCTGGTTGAAACCGGAGATGGTCGGGTCCTGGCTCTTGACGCCAAGGTCAATTTTGATGATAATGCGCTTTATCGGCATCAGGATCTCTGGCCCGGATTAAGGGATCTCGCCGAGGAGGAGCCTTTGGAAATTGAAGCCTCAAAATATGGGCTCAATTACATCAAACTCGACGGTGAGGTCGGCTGCATGGTCAACGGTGCCGGGCTGGCGATGGCGACCATGGATATTATCAAGCTGGCTGGAGCTGAGCCCGCCAACTTCCTGGATGTTGGCGGCGGCGCCAATGCCGAATCGGTGGCCAACGCTTTTCGCATTATTTTATCCGATCCCAATGTCAAAGCGGTACTCGTCAATATTTTCGGTGGCATTGTTCGTTGCGACCGAATCGCCAGCGGGATTATCGAAGCTACCAAAATGGTTGAGGTCAAGGTTCCCCTGGTGGTTCGTCTTGAAGGCACCAATGCGGAAGAAGCCTCGAGAATTCTCGAGGAGTCTGGGATTAACATGACCGTCGCCCGCGGTCTTGCCGATGCCGCGCAGAAGGTTGTCGCTGCCTTCAAATAATTTGAGCTGATGCGCGTGGCCTCAGAGAAGCTTTGGAGGCGGGCCTGCCCGGGTTTTTTTGAGCCGCAATTTTAAGGAGATAGATTGTCATGTCCATCTTAGTTAATAAGCAAAGTAAAATAGTGGTCCAGGGGATCACCGGCAATGAGGGAATGTTTCATGCCCGTCAGTGCGTTGTCTACGGTACGCAAGTGGTTGCCGGCGTGACTCCGGGCAAGGGCGGTCAGAAAATGGATGAAATTCCGGTTTTCAATACCGTCGATGAAGCCGTCAAGGCGACCGGCGCCGATGTTTCGCTGATCTTTGTGCCGCCGGCGTTTGCCGCCGATGCGATCATGGAAGCCACCGATGCCGGAGTCGCTCTGGTGGTTTGTATCACTGAGGGTATCCCGACACTCGACATGCTTGAGGTTAAAGCCTTTATGAAAGGTAAGAAGACCCGGATGATCGGTCCCAACTGCCCGGGCATCATTACCCCGGATCAGGCCAAGGTCGGAATTATGCCGGGATTCATTCACCGGCAGGGCAGTATCGGGGTTATTTCCCGCAGCGGTACCCTGACCTACGAAGCGGTAAAACAACTGACTGAACGGGGTCTGGGACAGTCAACCTGTATCGGTATCGGCGGTGATCCGATTATCGGCAGTCAATTTATTGATCTTCTCGCTCTTTTTGAGGACGATCCCGAGACGGAAGCGGTTGTCATGATCGGTGAGATCGGCGGCAGCGCGGAAGAGGAAGCGGCCCGGTTCGTCAGCGACAACATGACCAAACCGGTAATCGGTTTCATTGCCGGCCAGACCGCTCCTCCGGGCCGGCGCATGGGGCATGCCGGAGCCATTATCGCCGGCGGCAAGGGTACCGCGGCTGAAAAGATGGCTGCCATGACCAAAGCCGGAATTCATGTCGTCAATAGTCCGGCGGATATCGGTGCCACCATCCTCAAGGCCCTGGGCCGCTGAAAGTTGCGTCCTTAAATTATTTATGTCATGGCTCAAATAAAAAACCCGGCTTTTAAGCCGGGTTTTTTATTTGAGCGCACTTGCTGTCCGGCAAGAAAGCTTGCTGTTGATAAGGCTTCCCGAGAAAAGTCGAACTTTTAAATATTATCGTGGGGGCAAACTGCCTGTAAGCCCATGACACTCATGAGCAGCTCTATTTGAATACCGTTTTGAAAACCGTTCGGTTGCTTACTGAAACAAGAATCTCGGTAGGGTCAAGAATCTGCGCTTTTTTCTGGAGGTTGATCAAAAAAATCAACTTGCTTTTTAGAACTAAAATCATTATGTTTGGTAAATTATAAATGTTTGACCACTTCAGGAGATCAGCATGTCCGAACCCAAGCATTGTGACCGCCCGTTTCCCCAAGCGGAAAAATTTTTCTGCCGGGTCATCCGCCAGCTTTTTCACCTCGACGAACTGGTTCATATTCTGGTCGCCCTCACTCTGGTAATCATTGCCCTGCTGCTGCTCGGCCACACCGCCAGCTATTTTTTGTATTTCAGGAATGTCCACGGCCTGCTTAAAGCGGTTAACATGGTATTGCTGGTGTTGATTGTCATGGAGTTGCTCTGGCCAGTGCTCTCCTTTCTCAAGAAAGACCCGTTCACCTTGAACCCCTTCATCTATGTCTGTATCATTTCCAGCATTCGTCGGATTCTGATTGTGGAGGCCGAAATGTCGATCGGTCACTACGACCACCATGCCTATGCCCTGGAAATCGGTCTGAGTGTCGGCACTATCTTAGTCATGACCATTGTGCATTACATTTACAACAAGGGTCGCATCCTTGAAAAACGCGGTTCCCTGCCCGAACACCAAAAATGATGCGGCCTCAAGCCGGCGAGCAGCGGGCCGTCAATACGGGTTGGCTCCAGGTATTGTCAGTTTGGTGATCAGGCAAAAAGCTTATTCTTGTTGAAGAATGTCACAATTTTTATTTTAATATCAATGGCTTAAAAGATTCACTCAGGTGACTTCTTTAAGCCTTGAAGCTTGGTTTTAAAATCAGTCCTGGGTTCGTTTACAGAGGCTGACCAGCAAGAGCATGACCGGAACTTCGATAAGCACGCCGACCACTGTGGCCAGAGCGGCTCCGGAGGACAGCCCGAAGAGCATGACCGCAGTGGCGATTGCGACTTCAAAGTGGTTGGAGGCGCAGATCATGGCGGCGGAAGCGGCGTCTTCGTATTTCAGTTTGGGTAATCTTGCCAGACCGTAACCCAGAGTAAAAATCAGAATCGTCTGCAAAAAAAGTGGAACCGAGATCCAGAGAATAGTGAGTGACCTGGCGAGAATGACTTCGCCCTTGAAACTGAAAAGCAGGATCAGGGTCAAAAGCAGGGCACTAATCGTGATGGGGGTCAGAACCGGAAGAAATCTGTTTAGAAACTGTCTTCACCTTTGTGTCCGATAATCCATTTACGGGTGCCATAACCCGCGATGAGAGGCAGGACCACATAGATGGCGACCGACAGCAGCAAAGCCTACCAGGGAATCGGTAGTTTGCCGACGCCCAGTAAAAAACCGCCGAGAACCCCGTACAGGACCAGCATGGTCAAAGAATTGATCGCCACCATAACCAAGGTCAGGCCGTCGTTACCCCGGGCAAGATAGCCCCAAACCAGGACCATGGCCGTACAGGGAGCGATGCCCAGCAGAATGCAGCCGGCAAAAATAACTGCGCCAGAGGGGAATCTCCAGCATCTTCAATCCTTCATGCAGAACCACCGTGCCGGCCCCATGTCGGGTACCGAGCGGCAGATCAAGCCCGAACGGCATTTTGACCAGATCCAGAGCCTCGGTTCCGATCTATCCCCTGAACAGAAATCCGAGAAACAGGAGAGCAATGCCATACATGGTAAAGGGTTTGATTGCCCAGTTGATAAACAGGGTCAGAAAAACCGGTTTGCCGCTTTTCCCGGCCTTGATGACGCTGGCGAAATCAATCTTTACCATGATCTGATACATCATGAAAAACAGGCAGATGGCGATCGGAATGGAAACCACTGGAGCGCCGTTGATCTTGATGGCCATGCCGTCCAGGGACGCGGTCAGACCGGGTGCGATTTTGCCCACAATGATTCCGGCAAAAATACAGAGGCCGACCCAGACGGTCAGATATCGTTCGAAAAGACTGTTCATTTTGCGCTCATCAGCGCAACCGGTAGGTTTGCTCATTCTGTCACTCCAAGCAGATGTCATCAAAGAGGGTTGCTTATCATGGTGGTCTGGTGTTCCATGGTTATTCCCGATTTAACCTTTTTGCGACCTGTTTTGTCCGGTTGCGACCTTTACTGTTGCAAGGCTGCAGGAAGGGTTGCGATGAAGGCCCTGATTTCATCTCGTACCCGGCGATAAATATCGAGCTGAGCTTCCGTTGAAGCCCCTTGAGCCGCCAGTTCCCGGGCCAGTTGAGGTGGGTCATCGAAGCCGACATGAAGAAGTTTATGGTTTCCCGGGAGAAACGGGCAGGTCTCATGGGCGTGTCCGCAAACGGTCACGACGGCATCCAGCGGGCTGTCTTTGAATTCATCAAGCAGTTTGGATCTCTGAGCGGAGATGTCGACGCCGGCTTCCGCCATGACTTTAACGGCATTTGGATTTAAGCCATGGTTTTCGACTCCGGCCGAGAAAGCCTCAAACTCTTTGTTTTTGAGATGACGAGCCCAGCCTTCGGCCATCTGGCTGCGGCAGGAATTGCCGGTGCATAGAAACAGAATCTTAAGTTTGAGGTTCATTTTTAAGCCTTTGATTTTAAATGGTATCTTGGTAACTATTCGGCGCTGAATAGTTTACTTGTCTTTTATCCTTTTAGAGCAGGGGTTTTTTATCTCGCTGCCGGCGGAAGATCTCTTCCTGGCCGCAGGAAAGAATTTTCTCAAGTTGTTTTTTGTCGGCTTGAATTTCGGCGGCTGTAGTAAATTCAGTTTTGATCCAGGCGCGCACGGGGGCAAAGGACTGAGGTGTGTCGTGAAGTTTGTAATAGATCCAGCGTCCGTCTTTCCGACTTTCAATCAATCCGGCATTGATCATGATTCCCAGATGCCGGGAGGCGGTGGCGCCGCTGATCTGTAATAATTCGGTGATCTGGCAGGCGCAGAGTTCACTAAAAAACAGCAGCGCGCCGAAGATGCGAAGTCGGTTGCGGTCAGCCAGAGCTTTAAAGATCGGCAGCAAAGTATTCATTTTCCCCTCACTTCTTATCCCTTTCGTATGATTGCATATTTAGCTAAACGACTAAGCGATATCAAGGGAGCATAGCGCGCAACCATAACTTTTCTGGAGGAGACATGAGCGAGCAAAGCTCTTTGCTGACTAATATCCCGCATTATTTACCGCAGGAAGTTTTCGAGACCATTTGCCGTGGTGATAATCTGCGCATCGAGCGAATCTTATCCTGGGGGCAGGCCTCTCCGGAAGGTTTCTGGTTCGACCAGGATGATAATGAATTTGTCGTGCTGATTCAGGGGCGGGCCTTGCTGCGGATAGAAGGACGAAAAGAACCGCTTCGGCTTGAACCCGGTGATTACATCAACCTGGCCGCGCACGTTAAGCACCGGGTGGAGTGGACTGAGCCTGATGCGGTTACCATCTGGCTGGTGATTTATTACTGAATGACGGCAAGCTTTGCATGAGGGTTGCCGGCTTTTTGTGTTTGGTGGACGGGCGCGCCGGATACAGGCTTGTCCGTTGCATGTCTTCCACATACGAGTTTTTTCTCGGCTGTGCATTTTACTTTATTTTTTGATAAGAAGATGAATGGCGCAAGTTGATATCCTTTTGCTTGACAAGGGTGGGAAAATGATTTAAAGTAGTGGCCTGTAAACGACATAACATTCAGGTGCTCATTTACGAGCCGAACAGGGAACCCCGTGCAAATCGGGGACGGGCCCGCCGCTGTAACCGGGAACGAAAGCCGAAACAAACCACTGGCTGCCAACAGGCCGGGAAGGTTCGGCGAGTAGGACGATCCGGAAGTCAGAAGACCTGCCTGAATGAATTTTAGTCGACTCTCGCGGAAAGAGGCCGGCTGACAGCGATCCTTCAGGTTGAATCAGGGAAACCCGGGTCGAAACTTTTTGTTTCGGCCCGGGTTTTTTATTTATTCGGCTCTCTGCCTGTCTGCCTCTCGGGAGTCATTTGCTGACGAGGAGCAGTCTATGAACGACACGTTTCACCCCCACCCCCAGCGGCTGAGCGCCGCCACCCTGATCACGTTTTTCCTGCTTTTTTCATGGTTTGTACTGGTTTCTCCGACGGCCGCCGTGGTCGAAATCGACGATCTGGTGGTGACCGCGACCCGGACCGCGACCGCCGGTTTCGACCTGCCGGCCTCGGTTGAGGTCGTCAATCAGGAGCAACTGCAGCGGCTAAACTCGCCGACCGCGGGTCAGTCTTTAGCGGAACTGCCTGGAGTTTCCCTGGCCCGGGACGGCTATTGGAAAATCAGTCCGGTAATCCGGGGTCTGGGCGGCAATCGCGTCTTGGTTCTGATCGACGGTGACCGCGAGAGCAATCTCTGGGCCGGCCGTGCTCCCCTGACGCCTTTTCTTGATGCTTTTGATGTCAGCCGGATTGAGGTGGTCAAAGGCCCGGCCTCGGTGCTCTACGGCAGCGACGCCCTGGGCGGGGTAGTCAATATTCTTACCTCTCGGCCCGATTATGCCGAAGCCGAGGCCTGGACTCTGGTCGGACGGCTCGGAGGACGCTACGCCAGCGTCGATCAGGGGTGGTCCGGCGGGGCGAGCTTAAGCGGCGGCGGCCACGGCTTCGATTTCGGGTTGACGGTCAGCGCCCGCGACGCCGATAATTTCGAGGCCGGAGGGGGCAATGAGGTCGCCAACAGCCAGTATGAAGGCGCCAGTCTGAATTTCCGAGGGCGTTACTTCTTTACCGACAATCAGGACCTAAGCCTTGACCTCCGCAGTAACCGGATCAGTGATATGGGCGTACCGCAGAAGGCGCTCTCGGCCTATTCCCATTTTACCCGTTTCGACACCGATTCCTGGAAGCTTGCTTGGCATGCCGAAAAAATGGGCGGGTTCGACGATCTTGAACTGCGCACCTGGTATGTCGATCAGACCCGGAAATTCGAGGGTAATATCCACAGTGACTCCCAGCCCATGTATACCCTAAAAGAAAATACCATCGACAGTTCAGCGCTCGGGGCTTCGCTGCAGACGAAATTCGCTTTTGGCCATCGCCATCAGCTGGTGGCCGGCTGTGAGGTCGTGCATGAAGCATGCGAAGGCGAGGAAAGACAGATCAAGAAAAAAGACGGCAGCAATCTCATTGCCAAAGTTCTTCGTTTTGAACCGGTACCCGATGCCGACCGCGACCATTTCGGCGTCTATCTCCAGGACGAATTCTTCCTGCGGCCGGATTTGAGTCTATTCTGCGGCCTGCGCTATGATTATTTTACCGCTGATGCCAAGGACTCGACTTTTACCACCGACGCCTACAATGCGACCGGCACCGCGATCAATAAAACGACCAGTGAAACCAGTAAGTTCAAAGCGGTCAGCGATGACGCTCTGACCTTTAATCTCGGCCTGCTCTACGCCGTTAACGAACAGATCCACCTGACCGCTAACCTGGCTTCAGGTTTCCGGGCGCCGGATATCTTTGAGCGTTTTTCCACCCGGGGCGGCAGCTACATTATTATCGGCGATCCCGAGCTTAAACCCGAATATTCCTGGAATGGCGAAGTCGGCTGCAAACTCAATTATCGCCGTTTTCGCCTGACCGCCGCCACCTACTACACCCGGGTGACCGATTATATCGATCTGGTCAATAACGGTAAACTTTTCGCCGGTCTCGAAACCCGCGAATACGTCAATGTCGATGACGCCGAGCTCTACGGAGCCGATGGTTCTCTGGAAATCGACCTGACGGGAAAAATCTGCCTGTTCGGCAACCTCGCCTGGGTCCTGGGCCGCGACCGTAAAAATCACGAGCGGCTTAACGATATTCCGCCGCTCAACGGCATCGCCGGTCTGCGCTGGCGGGATCGAATGGCGGGCGGATACGATTGCTGGCTTGAGTGCAGCGGCAACTTCTTCGACCGCCAGGACGACCCGGCCCCAGGAGAACGCGAAACCCCGGGCTACACTTTCTTCAATCTGCGCGGGGGCGTCAGATTCGACCTGGCGGCGCTCAAAGACATCGCCCTGACCTTGAACATCGAAAACCTTTTCGACAAGAAATACCGCGATCATCTCAACGCCGCCGATTTTTATGACGATCCCGGGTTAAATGTGATTGCCGGTTTGGAATTTTCGTTTTGAAAATAACTCTCTTGATCATTCGCTGAAGAACCACAGATGAACACAAATATTCCTGCACAAGCTGTTTACCTCGCGATTTTTTTTCTCCTGCTGTTTTCATTGCCGGACAGATCATTAGCCCTCGAGGTGGTTGATATCAGTGGCCGCCAAGTATGGGCGCCGGACCAGGTTGTGCGCCTGGTGGCCCTGCGCGGCGCTTTGAGCCTGGCCGTCTATCTGGAACTGAGCGATCGGGTGGTCGGGGTCGAATCTCAGGAAACCGCAGACAGTCGATGGGTCGGTTCCCGCGGCCGGACCTACCGGATGGCCCATCCGGAACTGGGGGGTCTGCCGGTGGTGGCCTCGCGGCAGCAACTTCAGCCCGAGAAAATCCTAGCGGTCGCGCCCGATCTGATCGTGCTCGGCAGCGGCAATCGGCATGAAGCGGAGACTTTAGAACGTCAGACCCGGATTCCGGTGGTGCTGGTCGGCAGCGGCGATCTCGGCGGCGAGCGCGAGCTTTTTTATCAGAGTCTGCGTCTTTTCGGCCGTTTGACCGGGACGGAAGACCGGGCCCGGGCCGTCATCGACCGCATCGACCGGGAAACGGCCGCGTTGGCCGGCCGGGTGGCCGCCATCGCGCCGACGGCCCGCAAAAAGGTTTACATCGGCGGCCTGCAGTTCAAAGTAGCGCACGGGATTCTCGGCACCAGCCGTGATTATCCACCTTTTCAGATGGCAGGCGCGCTCAATGTGGTTGATGCCCTGCCGGTAGACCGGCAGCTGGTGCGCGGACGTTTTTCCCTGAAGCTGGAAACATTTGTCGGTCTGGAGCCGGAGGTGGTTTTCATCTGTGGCGGCGGCCTCGATCTGGTCAACGAGGATTTGCGTAAACCTGTGTATCGACAGGCCCACCCTTTACAAGGTCAGCCGCTGCATTTGCTTTTACCCCATTACTACGGCGCCGATCCGGCCACGGTGTTGAGTGAGGCCTGGTATGTCGGCAAGGTGCTTTATCCGGAGTTATTTCATGATATCGACATCGCCGCCAAGGCCGATCAGCTCTATGGGTTTTTCGTCGGCCGGCCCCTGTATCAGGAAATGGCGGATTTATTCGGTGGTTTTACAGTCTTCCGCCCAGCCGACCGACAGGAGTAGCCGACGTGCTTGCCGTAGCCTATCAACGCTATCGCCGCAGCCGGCTCCGTCGACTCTGGTTGCTTTTGACCTTGTTGCCGCTGCTGGCCGCCCTGATTCTCTTTTCCGGATTGGTCGGTGATAATCCGGATTTGTTCTGGCGGCAGTTGCAGATAAACGACGCTCTGCCCCATCTGATCGTCTGGCAGATCAGAATGCCGCGACTGCTCGGAGCCCTGTTGGCCGGTGGTGGGCTGGGTCTGGCCGGTTTGGTTCTCCAGGTGGTGCTGAAAAACCCGCTGGCGGCACCGACGACTTTAGGCATTGCCCAGGGGGCCGCCTTTGGCGCCGCCCTGGCGATTACCCTGGCCGGCAGGGCCGAAGAAGATTTAAACACCCTTACCGGTTTCCTGGTCGCATTAGGGGGGCACGCCAATCTGATTGCCGGCTCAGCCTTTGTCTTTTCCCTGCTTACCACCTTGGTGATCGTGTTTCTGGGCCGCCTCAGGCGCGCGGGGCCGGAAACTATCATCCTGGCCGGCGTCGCGTTAAGTTCACTGTTCCTGGCGGGCACTACCTTTCTCCAGTATTTTGCCGACGACACCCGCTTGGCGATGATCGTCCACTGGACCTTCGGCGACCTGAGTCGGGGTTCATGGCCCGAGCTTATTCGCCTGGCGTTAGTTATTGTTCCGGCGGCGCTTTATTTTTTTAGTTGTCGTTTCAGTTACAACGCCCTGGCGGCCGGCGACGAGGTGGCTTTCAGCCTCGGCGTCAATGTCACCAGACTGCGACTTATCAGCATGCTGGCGGCCGCTCTGGTCACGGCGATGATTGTCGCTTTTTTCGGGATTCTGGGTTTTGTCGGTCTGGTGGCGCCGCACATGAGCCGGCGTCTGGTCGGAGCCGACAACAGTCTGCTGCTGCCGCTGTCCATGGTGATGGGCAGCCTGGTTTTGCTGGGGGCTGATCTGTTCGGTTCCCTAGTGCTCGATCCGGTAGCACTGCCAGCCGGGGTCGTAACCGCTTTTCTGGGAACACCGGTTTTTCTGCTGCTGCTGTTCGGCGGCGACCGGGGTTGAGGGGCGGCGATGATCAGATTGGATAATTTAAGTTTCGCTTATCCGCAACAGCCGGTGCTGAGCGGTCTTACTGCCGTTTTCACCCCGGGCCGCCTGCATGTCGTGCTGGGTGGTAACGGCGTCGGCAAGACGACTTTGATCGGTTTGCTGGCCGGGCGTCTGAAACCGGCCCGGGGTTGTGTCCGTCTGTCGGAAAATATTCTACATACTTTACCGGTGGAAATTCTGGCCCGGCGGTTGGCGCTGGTAACCCAGCGCCAACCGCTGACCGAATTGACGGTAATCGATTATCTGCTGCTCGGGCGCAAACCCTATCTCGGTTGGCGGGTCGGCGCCGCCGATCGAGAGGTGGTTTTCATGGTCCTGCGGGAATTGGCCCTGGAACCTCTGGCCCTGCGTCCACTTTCGCGTTTAAGCGGCGGTGAATTGCAGAAATGCGCGATTGCTCGGGCTCTGGTCCAGCAGCCGAAGATTCTGCTGCTGGATGAAGCCACCAGTAATCTCGATCTGAAAAACCAGCTGGCGATGATGGACATTATTCGGCGGGAGACCCGGGAACGTTCCCTGGTAACCATCATTACGCTGCATGATCTCAACCTGGCCTTACGTTTCGGCGACCATTTTTTTCTGCTCAAGGACCAGCGTTTTCTGGCTCAAGGTGATCGATCGGTGCTGACTGATGACAATCTCAGTCGTCTTTACGAGGTAAACATCAGGGTTTTTAAGGATGTCGAGGGTAACCTCTCGGTAGTTGTGTGATTGCAGGTTCATCGCTGCGGCGCCGATCGTAATAGATCGGATGTTTAAGTATCGTTTTGTTTAAGGGTGGGGCTGAAATCAATTCTGTCCCCAGCGCGAAACCCTGAGCCGAAGCTGTTTTTTGCTGCTGTTTTTTATGGACGGGCAGGGGCCTAAAACAACTATGGGGTGCGGAATAAAGGACCGCATTAGTGAACTTTGCAGTCGGAAAACTCCACGGTGTCGGCGACGGACAGGCAGAGAATATAACTGTTACGGCGCCAAAGTTTTTTGTAATCGCATGCTGTCGCTGCTGAAAGGAAATTTATCATGCGAACCATGACCATCGCCGCCGGCGGCAACTTGGGCCGAGCGGCAAAACTCCATGAAATGCTGGTTGGAGCTTTTCCGGCCCTGTCCTGGCGGCTGAGTTCAGAACCTCTGTCCCGGCTGGCGGCCGAGACGGCATTGGAACTGGGGGAAATCGACATTTATCTCGGGGCGGGTAAGCTGTCCGCTTTGATAACGGGACTCGATTATTTTTATCTGCCGCCGCTTTATGTCCAGGCGCTGACTGATGAAATTGCCGACCGCATTTTTCTGGTTTTTCGGGAGCGTGACGAAATTGTCCGTCGCATTCGCAATTTCCTGCTGCCGCCTCTGCTTTTTGTCGGCAGCGGTATCGGCGGCGTCGACAATCTCACCCGGGCGGCGGCCCGTACCCTGGCGGACTGCGAGGTCTGTGTCTATGATTCGCTGATTCCGGTCGGAGTCCTGGAACTGCTGACGGCCGACTGCGAACGGCTTTTTGTCGGCAAGCGCAATGGCTGTCATGCCATGTCCCAGCCCCGGATCAATGAATTGCTGTGCGAGCAGGCCCGTTCCGGGCGGCGCGTGGTGCGGCTAAAAGGTGGTGACCCGGCGATCTTCGGCCGTCTGGCCGAAGAAATCTCCGCTTTAAGCCGTGACCGCCTGGCTTTTCGGGTGTTGCCCGGGGTCAGCGCTTTCAATGTGGCGGCTGCGTCTACCGGTCTATTGCCGACCCGCCGGGAGCTCAATCGGGGCTTCACCGTGGCAACCCCGCGCCGGGCCGGCAGTCATGCCTTCACCCCTTTGAGCGCTGTTGAAAAGCGAAATCTGCCGACCATTTATTATATGGCCGCCACCCAGGTGAGTGAATTGGTCGCTTTGTACCGGGCCGACGGTTTTGCCGCCGATTGGCCGATCGCCTTGGTCTTCGATGCCGGTTCCTGGCGGGAAAGCGTGATCTGCGGCTGTCTGCATGATATTGAAGGTAAACTTGATCATGAGGCCCTGAGCGGTCGTCCGGCCCTGGTTATGCTGGGAGAAGGGGCGGCTGAGGCTTTTCTTTTTCCCTTGGCCCAGCCGTTAAGCGGCAAGGCGGTTCTTTGTCGCGGCCGCTCGTTGAACCAGGCCGCCTTAAGCGAACAGATCGAAAATTTCGGCGGTCGACCCTGCTGGCAAACCCCGGAAGAAGAATTTCCGTCCGGCGCAGATTTCCCGGTCCTGATTTTTACCGAGAGCGGCGATCTGGCCCGTTATCTGGCAAAAGCACGGGATCCGCGGGGGCGGGTAATCTGCTTTCTGCGGCCGCCGCGATTGACTTCGAGCCTGGTGGGTTTCAGAGCGTATCCCCATCTGCTGACGGCGACCGATGCGATCGAAGCTGTCGAGCGGATCGCGCTGTTTTATCTCAATCGCGAACTTACCGAATATCTGGGAAGCGGCTCGTGGATGACGACGCCCCCTGGCCTGTAGCGCTTGACCGAGGTCGAAGCCGGTAGCTTTCGCTTGATCGACAAACTAATTGCCCATCGGGTCGCCGGGGGTGTAATGATTTGTATTTCATAGGTGGTTTTTTATTTGTAAGGCTGGGAAAAACCTGACGCGAGTTTTTATTTCCGACCAAGTCCCTTTAAGGTGCGGAGCGTAAAGTTATTGGGGGTGCGGGGTGCGGTCCGACCCGCAACAGAAATTTTTTTAAAGGAGGAAGGCTCAT